>DASZWQ010000023.1 GCA_035546535.1 Pirellulales bacterium
CAAGAGCAAGCACGAGATCGAGATTCAGCTCGATCCCAAGGGGCTGACCGACGCGGCCGTCGATCCCTCGGCGCCGGTAACCAAGAGCGTCAAGGGCATCAGCCTGCGTAGCGCGCTGCGGCTGATCCTCGAAGAGTTCGACCTGACGTACGTCGTGCAGGACGAAGTCCTGAAAATCACCTCCAAGGAAAAGGCCGACGAAATCCTCACCACCCGCGTCTACCCCGTGGCCGACCTCGTGATCCCGGTCATGACCCGCATGGGCGGCATGGGCGGTGGCATGGGCGGCGGTATGGGCGGCGGCATGATGGGAGGCATGGGGGGTGGTATGGGCGGCGGCATGATGGGCGGCATGGGCGGCGGCATGATGGGAGGCATGGGTGGCATGGGCGGCGGCATGATGGGGGGCATGGGGGGTGGCATGTTCGCCGTGAAGGACGATCTCAAGCTCACGCCAACCAAGCCGGACGCGGCCAAGACCAACGCAACGGCGGGGGAAGCGACCAAGACCGCTCCCCAGACTCCTGCAAAGAAGCCCTCCAGCGTCACGCTGCCGGGAGCCCAGCGAGCTTCGAGCACCACCAAAGCGGCGACTGCGAAGCAGCCTTCCGAAACGAAAGCCGCCCATGGCGCAACCCCGCCGAGCGAAGCCAAGCACGCGACCCGCATCAAGGTGCCCGCCGGCAGCGATCCCGACACGGCGTGGAACGACTACTTCGCCACGCACAACGAATCGCCGCAAGCGGTTCGCGAGACGGTGCGTCAATTAACCGGCGAGAAGAAATTCAAAGAGGTGGTCGCGCTGTGCATGGCGGCCATCAAGAATCAACAACCTCAGCCCTGGATGTATGAAGCCATGGGCCTGGCGATGCAGGCCGACGGACGATCGCTCGAGGACATCGAGCGCACCTTCATGTCGGCGGTCGACTTCGTGCAAGGCCCGGACCACATGCTCTACCTGGCCGAATACATGGAAGAAGTCGGCCTCGACAAACGTGCTCTGCAATTGTTCCGTCAACTGTCGGTGGCCATGCCCGTGGCGCCTCGGCCCTACGTGCTGGGCTTGCGGATCGCCAAGAAGCTGGACGACCTGGATGCGTTGCAATGGGCGACCGTCGGTATCCTCGGCCTGGCGTGGGACGACAACGAAGCCAGTGTCTGGCAAGAAGCGTACAATGTCGCCGCCGCCACTCTCGATCGCCTGCGTTCCGAGAATCGCAAATCCGAGGCGGATGCTTACCAGCAAAAGCTCGACCAATCGCTGATTCGCGACGTGGTGGTGGTCGTATCCTGGACCGGCGAAGCCGACATCGACGTGGCCGTGGAAGAGCCGGGCGGGACGATTTGCTCGTCGCGAGAGCGGCGCACCACTGGCGGCGGTGTGTTGCTGGGGGGCGGCACGCGCAAGCTCGACAAGAAGTCGAACGTGTCGGCCTCCGAATCGTACGTCTGCCCCACCGGCTATGACGGCGTGTATCGCGCACTCATCAAGCGGGCGTGGGGTAAGTTGACGACCGGCAAGGTAACGGTCGACATCTACACGCATTATTTGAGCAAGTACGAGTCACGCATCCACAAGCAGATTCCGCTGACGAATGACGAGGCGCTCGTCGTCTTCGACCTCAAGGGGGGCCGTCGCCAGGAACCGGTCGAAAAGCAGCAACTCGCCACGGCCGTCGCCAAGCAGGTTCACGTCAGCCAGCAGATCCTCGGGCAGCAACTTGCAGCGGCCGCGAATCCGGGCACGCTGAATAGCTTCCTCAATAGCCGCGGCATTGGCGCCGCCACCGGCGGCTTACCCTTTGCCCCGTTCTTCTTGCAGGGAGCGGTGGGCTATCAGCCGGTGATCACGGTCTTGCCCTCAGGTGCCAATATGACCGTCGCCCCGGCCGTGGTATTGCATGATCGGCGTTACGTGCGCGTCAGCCCGACGCCGTTCTTCTCGGGCATCAGCCAGGTGAACACGTTCAATTACGTCACCGGCTCGAGCGGTACGAGCAACGGCTCGACCTCGGGTTCGAGCTTCGGCGGTGGTAGCAACCTCGGCGGCACGACCGGCTCGGGCGGTTTCTGACATTTCCGGCCTGCGCCGCCGAATAGCGCGGCCAGGTTGTCACGTCGGGGGCTCCCCGGCGATCGCGAATGCGCAGCCGCGCAGGACTTGTCCCATCGCCGCTGCGATTTAACGGGCGCGGCTCCGCTTACCGCACCAGTCCCGGCGTGATGTCGAGGTCCAGGCTCTCGGTCAGCCCTGCCCGTAGTCGCTCAAGCGCAATCGCACCCATCACGGCGTTGTCGGTACACAGCGCCAGGGGTGCAATATAGAGTTCGATCTGTTCCGCGGTGCAGCGGGCCTGCAATTGCTCGCGAACGCGCGCGTTCGCGGCCACGCCACCTCCAACGCACAGCCGGCGAAAGCCGGTCTCGCGCACGGCCTTCAGAGATTTCTCGACCAGCACGTCGGCCACCGCCTCTTGAAAGCTGGCCGCCACGTCGGCCACGAATTGCGGCGCGAGCTCTTCGACCTTGGGCAGCGGCGTGCCCGGCGCGGCAAGCGCGTAGCGGACCGCGGTCTTCAAGCCGCTGAAGCTGAATTGCAGCCGCGGGTCGTGCAGAAACGAGCGCGGAAAAGAAAAGGCGCGGGGATTTCCGCCGGCCGCCGCCTTCTGAATTGCAGGCCCGCCGGGAAAGCCAAGCCCCAGCAGGCTCGCCACCTTGTCGAAGGCTTCGCCAGCGGCGTCGTCGATCGTTCCGCCCAGTAGCTCGAAGTCGAGCGGGTCGCGGCAGCGGTACAAGCTCGTGTGCCCACCGCTGACGATCAGGCCGATGCAGGGGAACACGTCGCGGCCGGCCGCCATGCGGCAGGCGTACACGTGCGCGTGCAAGTGATTGATCGCCACCAGCGGCTTTTCGAGCGCGACGCACAAGGCCTTGGCTGCCGCCAGACCGACCAATAGCGAACCGGCCAGGCCGGGCGTGGTGGCCACGGCCACGGCGTCGATTTCGGCGAGGCGGACGCCGGCTTTTTTTAGCGTCTGGTCGATGACCGGCAACATTCGTTCGAGGTGTGCCCGCGACGCGATTTCGGGCACGACGCCGCCGAAGCGCTCGTGGAGTTTTTCCTGCGAGGCTACGACCGCGCCTTTGACTTGCAAGCAATCGTCAATGACCGCGGCGGCGGTTTCGTCGCAGGTCGATTCGATCGTGAGCAGGTGCATCGGGCGCGTGGGAAAGAAGGCAGCGCGAATTTGGCGTGATCGCTAGTTCGCCTTCGCCAATTCACCGCTCAAGTAATCGATGGCTTTTTGCAACTGGCGGTCCGTGAACGACGGCTTCTTGCCCCCCGATTTTTCGGCGGCTGGCTTGTCGGCGGCCGGCTTCTCGTCGGCCGCGTCATCGCCATCGGGTTTGGCACGCGTGGCAGGCTTGTCGGGAGATGGTTTATCAGCGATGGGCTTATCGCCGGATGGTTTGTCGGCATCCGACGGAGGCGCATCGGCCTTCGTCTCCTCGTTGGTCGCGGCGGCCTCGCGCCGCGCTTTGTCCTGGTAGTGATTCACGAGCAGGATGTCCCGATCATGACGATACGTCATCAGTCCCAACAACTCGCCGTCGTCCAGTTTCAGGTCGTAGCCGGCATCGGGCTTCACGCCCCATTCGTCGGCTTCCGACGCGTCGGGAAAGCGGTGGATGTTCTTTCCGCTGGGGCGCTGGTAACTGGCGGTGGTGAGCTTCAGAGCGCTTTTGCCCCCTTCCAGCTCGATTACGTTCTGCACGCTTCCTTTGCCCCAGGTACGCTCGCCGATGACGATCGCCCGATGGTGATCTTGCAAGCAGGCCGAAACGATTTCGCTGGCGCTGGCACTATAGCGATTCACCAGGACGGCCATGGGAAAGCCTTCGTAGGTGCCGGATTCCTGGGCATCCCAGCTGCGCGACTTCGTATTGCGCCCTTCGGTGCTGACGATCTTGCCCTTCGTGACAAACAGGTCGGCCACGGCGATGGCCGAGGTCAAGAGGCCCCCCGGATTAAACCGCAGGTCGAGAATCAGACCGCGCACGTTTTCGCGCTTCAATTCGTCGAGCGCCTTGGTCAGGTCTTGCTCGGTGTCGCGGCTGAAGCTGGTGATGCGGATGTAGCCGATCTTGCGATCGTGGTCGAGCATGAAATCCCAACTGTCGTCCGCCTTGCGTTGGTCGCCCATCACCGTTTCCAGGTGCACCAGCTCGCGCTCGAGCGAGAACGTGCGGCGCTCGCCCGTGCTGGGCCGGCGCGTGGTGATCGTGACCTTCGTGCCTGGCTCGCCTTTGAGCTTGTCGATGACGTCCTGAATGGTGCGCAGGTCGTCGGTCGGCTTTCCCTCGATGGCCACGATCTGGTCCCCGGCTTGCATGCCGGCGCGGTAAGCGGGGCTTCCTACGATCGGGCTGATGACGACGATCCGGCCGTCACGCGTGAGGTCGACCTGGATGCCGATCCCGCCGAATTGATTTTCGACGCTCGTCTTGAACTGCCCCAGGTCCTCGGGGCTGATGTAGTTGGAGTACTGATCGAGCTTCGAGAGCACGCCGTGGATGGCGGCCTCCATCAGTTCGCGGCGGCTGATGTTCTTGACGTAGTTGCGCTCGACCTGGTCGAGCGTGTCGGCGAACAGCTTTTGCAGCTCGTATTCTTCGGCCACGCGCTTGGCGGCCGCGTCCTTCTCGGCGCCGGCCGCATCGCTCTTTTCCGTCGCTGGGGGCTCCTCGGCATAAACCGCACTCGTCAAGCCCGGGAAACCGAGTCCAAAAACGGTTATGAGAATCGCCGCGCGGCTCATCATGATGTCTCCCTAACGCCTTCCTTGGCAGATTTTTACCGCCTGTAACGTGTCGACGCTCAAGGCTCGATGCTAACGTAAATCGCAGGCAGCCCACGACTTATTCAGTATAGGACCGGCGCCGGAATGCGACAAGAACGGAGGCCCAGACGGCGAATCCTTCGCAGTCACAATCGTTTCGATCCGACACATACGTGATGCACCCAGGCCGGCGGCACGTTGCGCAGCACGCAGTCGCGGCGGAATTCGTGAGTGCCTAGCAGGCGGCCGAGATGCTGGCTGATCGCGCGGAGCCGTGTTCGTTCGTCTCCGCGGGCGATGAGCAGCTTCGCCTGGCGCACGGCGACATATTCGAAAAATGAAAGCGTCCCGCCGGGCGCGAGCAAGCCCGTCAGCGTGGCCAGCAATTGCTCGACCAGTTCGCCGGAAAAGTTATTGAGCGGCAAGCCGGATACGATCGCGTCGTAACCGCCGTCCGGCGTCAGGTCTTGCACGCCTTGATGAAGAATGCGAGTGCGGGGCTGGAAGGCTTGCCAGGCCGGCTCGTTTTGAAATCGAAGGCGAAGGTGCGCCACGAACTGATCGTTCATTTCTACCAGGTCCAGCCGATCCTGCGCTGCCAAGGCGGGCAAGATCCAATGCGTCACGGCGCCTGTGCCAGGGCCAACCTCGAGGATGCGGCGTGGGTGTCTGTTAGCGCTTTCGCCGGCGGCCACGAAACGAGCCAGGGCACGGGCCAGCCAACGACTGCTCGGGGCGATCGAACCCGTTGTGTGAAAGTTCTCGCGGAATTGGCGAAAAAAGAGCCGGTGATCGTGAAACATCCCGCGAACCTGCTCGGGCAAAACACGTGCGAAGCGCACCCCGAGGATAACGACAGACAGTCGCGTCGACAACGGGCCTGGCCCGCTTCTCTTCCCCCGTCTCCGGAAGTGGTCACCAGCCGGCGGCGTCGGCACCGTCTCGAGTGTGTAGCGCGTACCAGACGTTCTGATCCATTGAATTATTCAAGAAGTGTGCCGAGCCATCGAGCGCCAGCACGTTAACACCCTGTGGATGCATGCTGCGGGAACCGGCTTGAACGTTGATTTCATTCGCGCCGAGCGACTGGTCACACCCCATGCACTCGGCATCGAGCTGACTGCCGAGCTTTTGTCGCAGGACAGTGCAGCCAATGAACTGCTCGCCGTTCGCGGTGCACGGATTTGGCCTGCCTGATAGTCCGAAGATCCCGTGCCGGGCGATCAGGCTCGACCCGACTTGCCCTAATGCCCATACGCCACGCGGATCGAGGACGTCCAGCCCTGCGCGAATTTCGTCGACGGCGATGGTGTTTGACAGACCATCGGTGACCGCCGCGTAGGGAAATGATTTGTTCACGCCCCCGACGCCGGTCCCCCACACTTGATCGTTGTTTGTAAGCAGGTTGGTTCCATTGACGTAGAAGCCATTGATGCAGGGGTTTTCTGTTGTTCCTGGCCCTGCGCAGTTGCCGTCCGGCCCGACGTTCATCACGTAATTTCCTCGTGCATACTGGTTCGTCGTCAGGCCGACGGTTCCACCGCGCTGAAAGTGATTGTCGCGTGTGGCGTAGGGGTCGCTGGGGCAGAGAAAAACTGACAACTCGGATTCGCGGACTTGCGCGTTGGTCGGGTCGGAAACGGGCTTCTTGAAGTTGCAGATCGCGTAGAGGCTCGTTTGTTCAAGTTGCGACAGGAGCATCATCACCCAGTTGCCATAGACCGTGTCCTGGTTGGGATCGCCAAATTTCTCGACGCGATCAATGACCCCGATGGGCAAGTTTCCGCCGCCCAGTGGTTCACCCTTCGGCTGCCAGATCACGGCAGGCGGCAATAGGAGCATCGCTGACTGGTAGTTCGCGAGCGCGATGCCTATCTGCTTGAGGTTGTTCGTGCATTGCGATCGTCGGGCGGACTCACGCGCCATTTGCACGGCCGGCAGTAGTATCGCGATCAATGTCCCGATGATTGCGATCACGACCAAAAGTTCCACTACTGTGAACGCCGTGCGTGAAATTTGTTTGCAACCACTGAGTCGAAAAGCGAGAATCATTAGCATGGTCCTCCGCGGTATTTACCTTACCACGCTACCAATTGTTACGGGCATTTTGCTGGCGTTCGCAATGCCGCCGGCGGACGCGACTTGGCTCGTCTGGATTGCACTCGTGCCACTCGGCCTAGCGATTACCGAGGAGAAAGCACAACTCGAATTGTACCTGGGCGTACTGGCTGCGGGGCTAGTGTTTCAATGGATGCATTGCGATTGGATGAGAACGCTGACAAGTGGCGCGACGCTTTCCTATGGCCGCGTCGGCCAGTGGATTGCTCAAGGTATCGCCCTCTCTGTGCCTTGGGTGCCCATGTTTTGGCTATCACGGATGGTTGTGCGACGGACGGCGCTTCCGATGACGTTCTTGCTGCCGCTGCTTTGGGTTAGCTTCGAGTTTGTACGATGGCATTTCTCATGGGTCTATGATCAGACCGGCTTCCCATGGGGCCAAGTCGGCCTGGTTTTGGCTGACCATCTGCGTTTGGCCCAAGTTGCCTCTCTCGCCGGCGTATACGGTGTGAGTGCGATCGTGGCGATCGTCAATGGGCTGGTTGTCGACTGCTTGCGCCGGCGTTGCCGCTGGCAAGAGATGCTCGTTGCTTTCGGATCGCTGGCGCTTTGCCTTGGTTATGGCCATTGGCAACTTGCCTACGTGCCTGCCGAGGGGCCCACGATTTGCCTAATGCCAGTCGGCGACGAAGCGGCCGATGCACCAGCCGACGCACGGGTTTTGCTATGGGGCGAGGCGATTAACCAGCGAATTGCGGTAGACCAAGAGGCTGAGATTGCACGTTTGCAGGAGCATTCGGATGCCCTGGATCAGGTAATCATCATGGGATGCAAGCGGCGCGATTCTGAGGTCACATTCAATTCAACGGCGGTCGTCGTGCCTCGACATAAATTCCAAGGGTTCTATGACAAGATCAAACTCGTTCCATTTTCAGAGTTTCATCCGAGTCATTTGCCTGCCGCAGAGAAAGACAAGTCGAATCGGTACAGGCACGGCTGCGTCTTTCCTGTCTACGAGTTCGAGGGAGTGCGTATCGCACCTCTCATCTGTTATGACATTTGTTTCCCTGATGTTGTGCGGCGATTCATGGGAACGAGCGACGCCCCCGGCTTCTTTGCGGTCTCTTCGTTTGAAGGACATGACCCCTCGGGATGTATTCAAGAGGGGACGTTGCGGCATACGAGATTCCGGGCCATCGAATCTCGTCGTTCAATCGTGCGAAACGTGGAGGGAGGATTTTCGTGCCTCGTTGATGGAAGCGGTCGTTTAGTTTCGACGTTCGATTCCATCACCGCTCCGACCGCTGTGGGGGCGATTCCCATGGACGACCGCTTCAGCCCGTATGCCGTCCTGGGTGACTGGCTGCCATTCACTTCCCTTGGCGCGATTGTCGTGCTCTGCTGGCGAGGTAGCGGAAGAACACGGCCCCGCAGGTCGACGCTACCAACCCAATGACCAGCCATAAATAGGGACCATAGCGCTTGCGAATGCGTGGTTCCAGGTCGTAATGGGCAAGCTCGAAGATATCGGTGTCCGAGAGCTGACGTGATACTTTGGTGACCTCGTCTTTCTGTATGTATGAGGGCGTGCCGCCGAATTCAGGCGACTCGACCCAGAACTTCACTTCGCTCGGTAGGGGGAAGTCGAAGTCTGCCTCGTCCTTGTACTTGATGCTCGCAAATCGGCGAGAAGGCTTGGGATAATAAGGAGAGGATTTTCTGATCGTTGCGACCTCGTAGCCGTGCAACACCCAATTGCGATTAGGCAGGAAATCGAAATGCCCTTCGCGTTCGGCGACATTAGCCTTTTCTTGCCAGAAGACTTGGGCGATTTCTTGCCCTTCGACTTGACTCTTGTTGAGCTTCGTCAGCATGACTCCTTTGCTTTTCAGCAGGAAGTCGGCGATCGTTTCATTAATAAAGCAAAAGGGTGCCGTGACGAAAGCTGCATCTGTGCGAACTCGCGCAAGCCCCGCACAATAGCCGGACTCGTCGCGGCGCAAGTTGGTCACAACCAGCGTTTTGTCAGGCTGTGACGTCAGCGTAATGGAGCATCGCGGAGTGGCACAAAGTACGTCGCGACCGCCCTTGAACCAGTGGGGAACGTTCTCGCGGTCCGAGAGAAACAGTCTTTCGACGCAGACACGCGCGCCATCGCCCCACACATGGATATCGACGAGATCCACGGGATCACCGGGCCGATTCTGGTAGGAGCCGTGAGCCGTCATTTCCAGAGACAGATAGAACGCGGCTACGTCTTTGCATTGGCCTGGGTACTCGCGACGGAAACGGGCCAGATCGTCGCCTCGTCCACTCGCCGCCATTACGAGTACCAAACAGGCTACATGAGCCAACTACAACCAAGCTACTGCCGGCATTGACATTGGTCGTTGATATTGATCGTCAGTTGACAGGTACAATTATGAACGCTGTCGTTTTCCAATCCACAGCACCAGATGATGAGGCGGAAGGCTGAATACGTCGGCATCCGGCACTTGATTCAATCCGCCGACTATGGCATCTTCACTGCTTTTGCAGACGGCTGGCGAGCAAGCGGAAGATAATTGCGCCCGCCATTGATGTGACCAGAACGGTAATTAACCAGAAATAAGCACTGCGCCGCTTGCGCGCGACAGGCTCGAGATTGTAGTGTGAAAGCTCGAATACGCCCTTATTTGCAACGCCTGCTGTTGCTCGGGCAACACTCGACTCCAGCAAGCTTGATTCAACACCATTGTTCTCCGGCTGCTCACCCCATTGACGCACCTTGTCCACGATCGGATATTCAAAGCCCCGATCCATCCGATAGGACACTTCACCGCGCTGCTTTGAAGGTTTGGCAAACTTTGAGCCGTGCCTCCGGTGCGCTATCTCATAGCCGGTCAACACCCAGCCAGAATCCGGCAGAAACTTGAACCAGCCGCCTCGATCGGCATCGTTGATTGCAACGCGCCATGTCACCGTCGCGACTTTTTGTCCATCGCTGACCTCGTGCGTAATCCCGGTCAGCCGCATCGCAGGATCCGTTACAAAGTCAGCTACCTCCGCGTCCAGAATGCTGTACGGTGCAGATGCGAATCGTGCGTGGCTAAGTACGGCAGTACATGCGGCTTTATATCCAGCACCGTCGCGTCGAAGATCGGTGACCACAAGCGTTCCGTCCGGTTCTGACCCAATGCTGAATGAACACTTCGGGGCGGCGCAGAAGATACTTCTGCCGCCCTCGAACCGCCGCTTGCTAACATGAGCGGTCGGCCCGTACCGACACTCGACACAGTACCGTCCGTTGTCGCCCCAGTACGAAAGTTCGGTAATGTCCGGCGCCTCGCCGGCGCGCTGCCAATAGGACTCTTGCCCCTGCAAAGTAAGCGAGCCGTAGAACAGCTTCAGCCGCTCCGCGCGCGATGGGTAATCGCGGCGGAATTCATCAAGCTCGCTCGCCCATATGCTGCGCGCGGGACGATAAGCCGCTAAACATATCACCACGGCTAGGACGAGTGTACGCAATTGCAGACGCTCCCACTGATCTTTGTCGTCGTCACGCAGATGCAGTCGTCTGGCGGCGGGCAGGGGTTCCGCTCGAACTTACAGCTCTTGTCGTCGTCGTTTGTAGCGCACATCCCGGAACAGGCTTGATTTGCCCACGCGATGTTCGTGGGCGCCGCAATAACGGCTAGCGACGCAGTGCAAATTGCGACACTCAAAAAGATGACCGCGACTAATTCAAACAGGATTCGCATCTTCGTATTCCTTCGTGCCAAGGGAGGAACGGAAATTCATTTAACAACCGCCTTGACCGTAACGACAATTGGGTCGGCTACGTCGACGAAAAGCTTGATGCGCTCTTCAAACTCACGTTCTTCTTCGTCGGCCTCGACCGATAACCGCACGACCCCGATCGCGCCGGGCTCAATTAGAAGTGGCAATTTTGATGCCACATGCACGCAACCGCACGTCGCCCTGCTGCCCGTGATTCTCAGCCCGTCCGCGCCCAAATTGCGCACGGGCACTACGACGTCAAGGGGGACACTCGATTTAATCTGACCGAGATCGAACGTTGTGCGATCAACCGCCACGGCGTCACCTCGGATGTACGCGCGGGCGACGTTGAATGAGCCGAATCGCACCGTCGCATAAGTGACGATCGTAACCGCCACTGCGATAGCTAAAGCTGCAAACACGGGCACAAATCGCCGCGAGGGCATCGCCATGTGCCCCTCCAGTGTAATCCGCCCATCTATGGCGTGAGAGTAGCGAAACGGACGCGCCCCTGTCAAGTATTTTTTGTCAATGGAAATGGTGCATGAAATGGTGTCGAGCGTCAACAAACGAGTTTCTCTAGCTAATGTAATTTCTTGAAATGACATTTCGTCGTAGTGTATCGCCGCATGCGAATCCGAAACTCGGAACCCTCGTCGACCAAGACCAAAGGTCACTGCCCGGCCGTCAAGCCGATACGCTTACTGACGTGATTCTCTTTCTTGCGTGACGGCGCGTCATTGCGTACAGGCTGTTCTACCCAACCATACTGCGGGTGGCGCCTTCGATGGACCGGGAGATCGCTACATTCTGTTTCCGCGCCTTTGCGCAAGGATGCGAAAGCCGATCGCCCCCATCATGGAAACGACCAATGCCGTCGCGAGCCAAAAGTAAGCGCCGCGCCGCTTACGAGCCGTCGGCTCAAGATCGTAGTACGACAGATCGAATACTTTCGTATCGGCCGGCGTAAGCGACGTACTAGTCACCGTGTATTCGTCAATTTGCGAACGAGCGCCTTCGGCTTCCGGGAGTTCCGTCCAGAAAACTGCCTTTGCCACGGTTGGGAACGCGAAACGGCTGTCTTGCGCGTATTCGAGTTTGCCGCAAATCCTTCCCGGGAAGGGAACTTTGGCCTGATGCTCGCGCACTTCGATTACGTAGCTGTCGAGCACCCATTCATTGTCGGGCCGGAACGCGAACCAGCCCGTCAAGTCTCCGTTTTTCAGAGTGTTCTTCCAATGGACCTTGACCACGCTTCGGTCATCGATGACGTCGTCCGCAACCTTCGTGACGGATATCGATTTCCCTTTCAGGTATTCCGAAATCGGCTCATTCATGAAGGAATAAGGCGCAGTGGCAAATCGGGCGCCGGACCGGATCGTCGATACGCTTTTCTGATAGCCGGCCGCATCTCGGCGCAGATCCGTTGCGGCCAGCGTGCCGTCTGGCTGAGAGCGAAGCATGAACGAGCATTGAGGTGCCGCGACGCGAATCGAGTTCGCAGAGCGACGCGCGGCCGCCTCGCTTTCTGAATTGGACTCGTCGACTAACGCGAAGCGGTTACCGCCGCCAAAATATATGATGTCCGAACGACGAGGTTCGCCCCCCGCATCGTTGGAAAACGACCTGCGCGCATGTATCTCCAGGGTCGTGTAGAATTCCTCTAACTTCGCGGCGCGCTTTGGGTAGTCTCGACGGAATTGGTCTTCTTTCTCGCCCGCGCAAGCGACCGAACCCGCGGTCGCCAACAGCAGCACCGCATATTGGTTAACGCGAAGCATACGCAGGCGAGTTAGCGCTAATAACACCGAGATCAACGACGGCGGGCTCAGCGACAATTTGATCGCCACGCAGGTACGCACGGGCGGCGGCCAGCGAACCATACCGGACCGTAGCGAAGCTAAGGACGCCGCTCACGACGACGAGCGTCAGAAAGAAAGGCCAGTACCTTCGCAGCACAACGGCCATCGTGCGCTCCTCGGATGACGAGCGGATGATAGGGATGCGTGCAGAATATATATAGGAAGGTGCCGAGCGTCAACAAAAAAGTTTCTCTAGCTAATGTACTTTCTTGAAATGACATTTCGTCGTAGCGCATCGCCGCCGTTTAATCCGGGCTTGTGCCTTTCGCCGCAATGCCGACGATCCGATGGTGCGGCGTGCGCGGCTCGCAGGGGACCTAGTCGTCTTGATCTTGATCGTTACGGCTCGGCTCTGCGATTGCCAGGGTGATCCCGCCGTTGTGGGTTTCGATCGACAACAGTTCGCCGCCGCCGGCGTGCTTGCCCGCGAGGTAGGTGCGCCCTTTGCGCTCGAGTTCGCTGAGTGATAAGGAGCTGCGGATGCGGCCGTTTGAGGTGCGGGCCTGAATCACGGTGCCGGCATCCTTGGCCAGCGAGAGTTTGATGCCGCCGTTATCGGTCTTGATGCCGCCGGACACGCGGCGATCGTTGGTGAGCCGGGCGGAAATAGCGCCATTGGTCGTACGCAGCCGCACTTCCTCGGCCGGCGAGTCCACGGTGATGCTGCCGTTGGTGCTTTGGGCCTTCAGCTCATCCTCGGCCGCCACGACGCGCACCGCGCCGTTCTCGGTATGCACATGGCAAGCGCCGGTCGTTCCCACGACGTCGATTTGTCCGTTATCGGTTTTGACGTCGAGATCGAGCTGATGCGGCATGGTGACGGTGAAAGAAACGTCCGCCCGCCACCCGCTGCGGCGCGGCTCGCGCCAGGCCCAGCTGATTTCCTGCGTGGCGTCGTCGGCGCCCGAGACGGGGGTGGTGATCTCGATGGCCTCGAGGCACTCCTGTGCTTCGGCGGGGGTGTGGCCCGTTGCGCGGATTTCGGCGCGGATGTGAATCGTGTCGACGCCTGGGTCGGCGGGGCGCACCCGGACGAACCCGTTGTCGGTCTTGATCGAGACTTTCTGCGTGCCGACCGTGGGGAGGTCGCGCGTTTCTTCGGATTCGGCCGTATGGCGGTCGGCTTGGATGCAACCGGCGGCCAGCAACGCGACGCCGGCGGGTACCAGGAGCGCGAAACGCAAGGCACTCGGGCGGGCTCGGTGGATCATGGCGGGCTCCTTTCAGGCCAGGGTTCAGGCGGCAATCGCGCAAGCGGCAATCGCGCAGGCGACCGCTGGACTTTCGGCTGAGCATTTCCACTGGTCGCTAGCGAGTGATTCGCCGCGGGCCGGCAGATCTTGGGGATGCGTTCTTCCCGGCTTTCCCCGCAAGAATCTGATTCTATCGGCACGGAAGCGATTGGCGGCCGGAAATCGACTTGGCCTGAAAACAAAAAGGCGGTCCGACCCACGTTGGATCGGACCGCCGTACTTGCAGAACCAGGCCCTCCTCAGCTTTCAGGAGCGAGAGGAGAACTTTTCGAACATTCTAGCCGTTTAGCCGCCGCATCCGCAGCTCGGCTCGCAGGGAGCGGGGCAGCAAGGAACCGGGCAGCAGATCGTGACCGGGACTTGCTTGCACACCACTCGCGGCACGCAGCGGGTGACCGTGTAGGCCACTTGCTTCGGCACACAGCGGGTTACGTTGATGGTCTTCGTGAAGTGCACGGGCTTGCACACCGTGTAGGGCACTTGCTTGCAGCACTTCTCGGCAACCATGTGGCAGCACTGGTAAGCGACCTGCTTCGAGTGGCATTCCTTCACGATGTGGCAGACCTTGTAGCAGCAGGTCTTCACACGCTGTTCCGGAACCATCTTGCAGACCGTGTAGTTGCAGGTCTTCACGCGTTCTTCAGGCACCATGTGGCAGACCTTGTAGCAGCAGGTCTTCACGCGTTGCTCGGGAACCATGTGGCAGACCTTGTAGCAGCAGGTCTTCACGCGTTGCTCGGGAACCATGTGGCAGACCTGGTAGGTGCAGGTCTTCACGCGTTGCTCGGGCACCATGTGGCACACCGTGTAGTTGCAGGTCTTCACGCGCTGCTCACGCTCGATGTGGCACACCGTGTAGGTGCAGGTCTTCACGCGTTGCTCGGGCACCATGTGGCAGACCGTGTAGTTGCAGGTCTTGACGCGTTGCTCCGGCACCATCTTGCAGAC
>DASZWQ010000024.1 GCA_035546535.1 Pirellulales bacterium
ACGGTACCAGTAAGAACCCGCGCCAGCGTCGTTGATCCCGATCGTGTATTCCTCATGGAAGTGCTTCTCTTGGCGGACCGAAAACAAGCGTGACGAATGGAGCCCGATCCCCTCGACGCTCAGGGGACGGAAGAGGCGAATATATTCTCTGCCATGATGGCTTTTGTGACTCATCTTCCTTCATCTCTCCCGAAACTTCCTGTCCATTCGAATACTGAATCGGTCGGCGCCCATTCGACGATACCAGAGAAAACGAGGCCCCGCGCACCAGCAAGACCGCTGGGCAAGAAAGGCAGCCAGGCCGTGAATCGTGTCGCTAGCTACATCCGCGGCGCCCCCGGGGACGATCTAGTGCGCGCCAGCGAAACGATGGCCTTTTGCTATGCGCTGATGCCTCTGGTACGTTGTGTTACTCCATTCTCGTCCACAGCACCGTGCCGCCACTCGCGATGTTCAGGCTGCTAAATCCGGTTGTGTGCGGCTTCACGGTAAGGCACTGACGAGAAACAGATCGTGCTTGCCGGCCCGTTCACCGACGATCACCAGCCGTGCGCCGTCAGGATGCCATTCCGGATAATCATCGCGCTCGACATGGACCGTGACGCGGCGCGGGGCCGATCCGTCGGCGTTCATGATGTAAATCTCGGCGTTGCCGTCGCGGTGGCTCGTGAAGGCGATTTTCTCTCCGTCAGGCGAAAAGCGCGGGCGGATATCTTGCAAGGGGCTGTCGGTCAGTCGCCGCGCGTCGGTACCGTCGGCGTTCATCCGATAAATCTCGAAGTTGCCGTCGCGGCTCGAGCCAAACACGATCGTTCGGCCATCAGGTGAGTACGACGGCCAGTTGTTAATCCCACGCGAATCGGTGAGCATCGTCCGATCCGTACCGTCGGGACGTCCCGAGTAGATTTGCTGAACTCCCTTCTCGGCGTAGGAAAATGCCACGCGAGAGTGATCCGGCGCAACGGCAGGACTGCGAAATCCACAGAATCCTTCGCCCGGCAAAAACTCGCCCAACTTGCCGCCCTGCCGATCGCACACCATAACGCTCACGTTCAGGGCGCTGCGTGTCTTGAGGAACGCATAGCACTCGTTGTCAGCAGACCAGGCCGGCTCGAATTCCGACGTCGCCGCATTGGGGTGCAGCGGTTCATTCGTGCCGTCGGCAAGCACCAGGCGGCGAATTTGGTACAAGCTGGGAGTCACCAACTCAGCAAATACGAGCTCGCGTCCACCGTCGCGGAACACAGGGCTGAACTTCAGTCGCCCGTCGAACGTCAGCCGCTCGGGTTCCGCCGACATCGTTATCGATGTCGCCGCCATCAACAGCGCACACAGAGGCGCGAAGAGCGGTCGCCTACAGCAGCTCATCGATCACTTTTCCATTGGCGAGTACGTTCATTTCGGCACGTGCCTGCGTGTCCATGCCCGCCAGGTGGGCAATCGTCGTCCCGACCATCAAGGGCGACACGATCTCGCCGCGCGGATGCTGACCTCGGGCGTCGCTGGTGCCGATCACGCGTCCCGGCTGCACCCCGCCGCCGGCCCAGATCGAAAAGTAACACTGGGGCCAGTGATCCCGCGCCGCGCGGCTGCTGATCTTCGGCGTTCGCCCAAATTCGCCCATCATCACGACCAGCGTGTCGTCGATCAGCCCCCGCTCGTAGAGATCATCCAAAAGTGCCGAGTAAGCGCGATCGAGGATGGGACAAAGCTGGTCCTGCAACAGCTCGAAATTGTAAATGTGCGTGTCCCAGCCGAACTCAAAACCAGGATTCAACGCCTCGACGTGGCGGCTGTAGTTCAATTGCACGTAAGAGACGCCCGCCTCGACCAGGCGGCGGGCCAGCAAACTGCTCTGGCCGAACGTGGTATAGCCGTAGCGGGCACGTGTCGCGTCCGATTCCCGCGTCAGATCGAACGCCTCGCGGGCCATCGGATCCAAGAGCAGATCGTAGGCCGACTGCATGTTCCGCGTCCAACCGCGCCCGCCATAACGTTCAGCCTGGCGCGAGGCGCTGTCGAGCTCAGCCATCAGGCGGCGCCGATCCTGAATACGTAAAGGATTCAGGCCGTCGAGCAATTGAAGCGCCGGCATCTCGACTTCGCCGGACTCCGAGCAGCCGACCATGAACGGATCATAGGCGCCCGAAAGCGTGCCGCCACCGTATCCTTCGATCCGCCGTGCGCCGTCCATCACGACGCCGCGCGCCACCGAGAAGAACGACGGCAACGTGCCACCTTGCCCGCGATGCTTGGCCACGATCGAACCGAAGTTGGGCTGTGGGGGCGCCGGCAGCTCGGCAAAACCGGTTAGCGCGACGGTGCCTGCGTCGGGATGGCCGCTGGCCGTCGTGGCGTGGCTGCGGATCAGCGAGAACCGGTCGCTGCGGCTGGCAATCTGCGGCACCAGCTCGGTAAAGAACACACCGGGCGTCCGCGTAGGAATGACGCCAAACGGCCCGCGGTATTCCCAGGGAGCTTCCGGCTTCGGATCGCACGTGTCGAGATGGCTCGGCGCGCCCCACAGAAAAACAAAGATGACCGATTTCGCCTTCGGGTTTTGCGAACCCCGAGCGACGCCGCCCGACATCGCAACCCCCAAGGGCAACGACGTCGCCGCTCGCAAAAACGACCGGCGGCTGATGCCACCGCAGGTTCGCGTTCGCATCGTGCCGACGTCGAGCATCGTGCGTCCTCGCGAGAAGGCGGGCCAGTAACGCGCGGGTCAGAAACAGGCGGGTTTGGGCGTGGCTCTCAGACTACTGCGCCGACAAGGCCGTCGTCCAGTGGCCGGGACCATCCGAAGCCCCGGAACGACAACGCACACCTCCGGTCACGGTGCCTGTCTCGGCGTCGGTGGACGGCTTGGGACCGTTCGACCTTGCGCCGTTGAGCCCAGGTTCAATCAGCTAATACGGATAAGATCGCGACGCGCCGCGGCATCGGGCTCGCTTACCACTCATCACGTCGCCCTCGGAGCACTTCGATCACTTCCCCAGCTTGATCTCGCGCTTGCCGCTGGAGTCGGCGGCAGCCCGGGCCATGCCGGCGGTGTTGAACTGCATCGAGATATGGCCGTCGTGGTCGACGGCGATCAAGCCGCCGGTGTCGGGTTCGAGCACCTTGTTGATCGCGTAGCTGACGGCGTCCTCAAGCGACAAGCCTTTGTAAGCCATCAGCGCCGACACGTGAAAGGCGATGCTCGAGCGGATGAAATACTCGCCCGTGCCGGTGCAGCTCACCGCGCACGTCGCGTTGTCGGCGTACGTGCCCGCGGTGAGAATGGGCGAATCGCCGACGCGTCCCCATTTCTTGTTGGTCAAACCGCCAGTCGAAGTGCCCGCCGCCAGATTGCCGTGCTTGTCGAGCACCACGCAGCCGACCGTTCCCTTGTGGGCTTGAGCGGCCCGCTTCTGCTTTTGCTTTTCGACCGCCTTGAGCCATTCTTGCCGCCGGGCCTCGGTGCTGAAATAACTGTTGGGCACGCGCTCGATCTGCGGCCGGTCGCGCATCTCGTCGGCAAATCGTTCCGCGCCCGCCCCGATCAACAGCACGTGCGGGGTTTCGGTCATCACCAGGCGGGCGAGGGAAATCGGATTCTTCACGGTCATCAAACCGGCCACGCCGCCACCTTTGTGCGTGGCGCCGTCCATGATCGACGCGTCGAGCTCGTGCATGCCGGCGCTATTGAAGACGGCGCCGCGTCCGGCGTTGAACACGGGATCGTCTTCCAGCACGCGGATCGTCTGTTCGACGGCGTCGAGGGAAGTGCTGCCGCCTGCCAGCAACTGGCGACCGACGTCGAGCGCCTTGCCGAGCGCTTCTTCAACTTGCCGCCGTTCCTCGGCAGGAATTCGATCCGGTTCGATTCCGGCCCCGCCGTGGATGGCAATCGCGAACTCAAGTTTTGGCATGGCTCGCTCGGCAGCGAAGAGGAGAGAAGTCGCCAGGCCCATGACCAGCGCCATGCCCGGCATGACAGCGGTTCGAAGGAAAGCGGTCATAAGTATCCCTGGGCAAGAGTCGTCCTGGTGGCCCGCAGACGGAATGCGCCCAGGGTAACGTCAGCCGGATCGCGGTGCCAGACGATCGTCGCGGCCCGCTGGCATTAATGCGGCGTGTGCAAGCGCAGGCGATGGCCGTCGATTTCGTAATCGCGGGCCGTAATCCCTACGGAGCGCAAGACGCGGGCGCTCCAAGTCGGCCATGGTGACCAGAGAGATCGCGTCGACGCGGATACGTCCATCGTGACCCACAGAAAAAGCATTGTCGCGCAGGCGATCGACAAGAACAGAAAGCGGACATGCAACGGGCCCTCGACCGAGCCCACGGATGGGAAGCGAGACAGCTTCTTTGCGCGGGCAGCCAGGATGGTCGGCGACTCGCCCGTCGCGGAACTGGCCAGATTCGACCGCACCCGACGGTTGTCGAACTCGGCCAGCGATAATAAAGAGCGCACCAAGGCCGCGGCCTCGCTCGAAGACCTCGCGGCGCGTGTGTCGCAGGCGAATTCTCGGGCGGCGCTGGCCTGCCGAACTGCCCACCACACGGCCGGATGAAACCACAAGGCCGCCTCCGCCAGGCGCTGAACGAACAACGACAAAGGATGCGCAAAAGACAAGTGCGCCAGTTCATGCCGGATGACGGCCGCGATTTCCTCCCCGGAAAATGTCAACACAGACTCAGGCAATACAATGACCGGCCGATGCCACTGCCAGCAAAAGGGAGTCAGGACGTCCGCCGTCTTTAGAAAGCGGATCGCCATTTCGCCGCCGGGCTCTTCGCCGGAGGCGCGCATCACGTCTCGCTCGCCCCACGGTTGTGGCAAATCCCGGGGACTGATCGCGGACGCGCGGCGCAAGAGCAGCCACGCCCGCACGATTCCCAACGCGAGCCGAGACAGCAATAACGTTGTGCCGGCGCACCACACGACCGCCAGCCAAGCGAGGAGGCCGGCATGTTCGGCAACTTGCATTCCCATCGCCGGGGCCACGACGCTGGCTGGCACGGGGAGCAAGCGGAGGTGTGGCAGAGCCAGGTCGCCGCAGCACAGCAATAACAGTGCCACGAAAGAAGCCGTCCACAACTGGTCGCGGGCGCGGTCCGAGCGACAGGCATAGCGGCCCAGTAGGGCGGCAGCCGACACCAACAGCGTGACTTGCAAAGACAGCGAGCAAACGGTTTCCAGCAGTCGTAGCGGCGTCATTTCTTCGGCTCCAAGTCGCGCAAGCTATCTTTAAGTGCCTGGATATCCTCCTGCGAGACGGACTCGTCGGCCATGAGATTCAGAACCAGCGAGGGCAACGACCCTCCGAATAGCACGTCACGCAGGTCACGGAGTAAATCGCGCGAGACCTCCTCGCGAGAGACGCGCGGCCGATAGACGAATGCGCGGCCACGCTTGGAGCGGTCAAGAACGCCTTTTTTTCGCTCGAGGATCCCAAGGCTGGTCATGACCGTGGTGTACGCCAGCGGTCGCGAAAGATTCGCGCACACATCATGGACGGTCACCTCGCCCAGACGCCACACGACGTCCATGATTTCCAATTCATATCTTGTGAGTTGCCTACCCGCCATTACAACCCCTGCAAATCATGAGCCATGGTCTATCGCGCGCGGCTGTCCGTCGCTGCGCGCACCCATTGTTTACCTTGCATCCTCACGGCGCTTGGCCAGTTTTCGATAAGTCTCACCGTCGACAGATTCCGAAATGGGGGCCACATGTCCATCGGCCCATAGAAAATTGGCACAGCCTGGATGCCGGCTGGAAAACTCCGTTTCGTCAGAGTCGGGGCGGTTGGGCGCGGTCATCGCACTACCCAAGACCCGGGCCCCGGCATCTTCGCCGGCGACGGCGAAGCCGATCCATGCCGATGCGCATTTGCTGGCAGTTCGCTCACCGACCAGCATCGTGTTGCTCAAGCCGCGCTCCAACTCGACCAGCCGAATGGGCCGCGTATTGATGAATGGTCCGTCGCCAATCGGCGTGGGCACATCGTCGGGAGCATTGGTGCCAAAGACACCAAGATAATTGCAGGATGCCAGCCACAATAGAATAACGTCCGACCGTTGGCCGCCATCGGCATGCAGCCCGGTCTCTTGATACAGCGCGAAAAGCGGTTCAACGATATCCGAGGGGCAAAGGAGCATTGGCATGGCAATCTGGCAGGCGGCCTGATTCGTTCTGCTATTCAGCGAACAGTGCAGATCGATGGCAGCGTGTACCTGGCTCGCTTCGCTGAATGGCAGCAGGTGTACCAGCCAGCCAAAGGCCGACTTGCCGGTTGTATCCAGTGTCCATCCCTGCGGCAGCGTCGCGCGGATTTCGGAATGCGCCTCGATTGCGAGGCCAATCTGGTGCAGGTTATTTGTGCATTGCGTACGCCACGCCGCATTGCGCGCTTCGTTAATCGCCGGAAGCAACAGCGCAGCGAGCAGCCCCAGAATGGCAACGGCCACGAGGAGCTCAAGAATCGTCAGCCCGTTCCGTCGCATCAAAAGGCGCGTAAGTGAAGTGCTAGCGTTACCCGATTTCATAGTCCGGCCCACTGCTGCGCACTGCGGAACTCGCTGGACAGACTAGCGATAGCGCCGGTTTCGCACAATCCGTGGTAGCACTGGATCGGCCCAGCCATTGCAAGCCATGGCGCAAATGTTAGCGGCCGGTTAGCCGTCCCAGGGGAAGACGAGTGAGTACGGCGTGCGGTGCGACCTGCGGCCCCCAAGAGAAAATCGAAATGATTTGCCTTCTTCCGGATGCCGTGCTGTGCGGCACGCGGCGCAGCATAAACGCGAAAAGGCGGAACGCGGCTTGAGGGCCGCGTCCCGCCGAGAGTTCTTCATCGCGATCGCGAAGCTAGGCCTTGCGGCGGCGGTACTTGACGATACCGGCACCAAGAACGCCCAGGCCGGCCAACACAAAGGTGCTGGGTTCGGGCGTGGGGACCGTGGCGACGCCACGGAACTGGTCGAACCCGCTGTTGCCGACGATGTGCGTGAACGAATTCGCCGGAATAGCGCCGTTGTAGCCCGTCTTGTCCACGTAGGTGTAGATGCCGTTCTGGCCCGATACGGTGATGTCAACCCAGTTCGGGTTCGTCGGATCCTGCACGGCAATCAACCCGGTGGGATTCGACACGTTGTCGGCACCGGCGGCGAGCGGCACGTTGGTCTGATTGACCCAAGAGGTCCCGTTGAAATAGTACTTGGTGATACCGGCTGTGCTCTGGTCCCCAATGGTGTACAGGACGTTCAGACCGTTCTGCGTGTTGGGGTTGCCCGGCACGTTCAGCAGCGCCAAGGCCGAGGCCGACTGTCCGCCCGGATAGTTGCCCAACTGCGTGTTGTTGCTCAGCGAGTTGCCCAGATTCGTGGTGGGCAGGCCGGTGCTGATCTGGTAGGGGCCGTGATTGCCAACCGAGCTCGAGCCCGTGCCGCCGTACAACTGCCCGTTCACCGCGATCACATCGCGCCAATCGGCGAACCCTTCCACGGTGGTCGTGGTCGCGCTGGGACCGGTGCCGCTCACGTAGGCCAAACCGCCGTTGGAGGTCGCGCCGGTGGCCGAATACTTACCGAAAGTCCAGAACTGGTTGCCATCGGTCGTGAAAGCACCACGAATGTACGGATTCGCGCTTCCGGCGCCGTACGAGTTGACAACCGTCGACGTATCGAGCGAGCTGGCCGTCAGCGAGATCTTGCCGGCCAATTTGCCGACCGAAGCGTCAATGTTGGCGTCCGACGAACCGACCGTCGAATTGTAGCCAGCAAACGCCAGCCACTTGCCATCCGTCGACAGGTTTAACACACCCTGATGCTGATTGTCACCGCTGCCAGGCAGCGTGAACGCGCCCGCGCCCGTCGAGGGGATGCTAACGGTGCCGACGTACGTACCCGAGGGGGTGTACTCGTCGAGGTAGACCGGAACTTGGTTCGTGACACTGCTGCTGTCGGCGTTGGTGGCATCACCCGTGCGCATGACAACCAGATCGCCCGGAGTGAAGCTCGAAATCGGGGTGAAGCTCGTCGTCACGGTTTGACCGTGCGCGACCGTGGCGACAACCAGCAAGCTTGCCGCGGCGGCGGCGTGCATCGCAAGCCTGTTGAGCAGGCCGACCAGACTCATTCTCATTAGTCTCTCGCTTTCGTAGTGGAGTGTCAGAAAGTCGCAACGCGAAACCAGCGTTCTTCGCTGCTCATTGGCCGGGCACTGTAGGCAACGAATATTAGGAGCGGATTACTGCCGCGTTATTTCCGCAAGTGATTTGCATGAGCCGAGATAGACTACGACCGTAGTACGGAGTTGTAGTAGTTCGACGCATTGCGGTGCGTGCTATGGACCACCACTCGAATCAACCTGTCGCAGCACTTGTCGTGCGACGGTTGCGGCGTGACGAAACCGCCTTATTGCTCGTGACGCACAGCAGTTTCTTGCAGTGGCGAAACAACTATGCTCATCGTGCGCGCATGATCGCTGCACTTTGATCCAACTATGCGCATAGTAAAACGACCGCATCGCCCAATTCACATGCGCGGCTAATCAACCGCAAATATGCCAGCGCTAGAATTCGCCACTCGTCACGGGCGAGATGGATTCGCGGGCTTGGATGGAATGACGCGCTCGGTCTCACGTGGAGTTCCAATTCCCGACACGTTGACCTGTTCGCCCATTGGCGTGCGTCGTTGCGCCAGCGAAGCACTGGCTGCGCACCGCCGATTCAATTCACCAACGGAATGGAGGAAGGGCCTTGTTGTCACGCAAACCAGTACTTGCAGCCGTGCTTGCCGTCACTGCCTGGTCCACGTCCGTGCCCTTCGTGATGGCGCAGAACACGCCGATCACAAGCTTCACGCCAGGTGACCTGGTCGTCATGCGCGGCGGTGACACGACACATTCGCAGCAGGACTACAGCATCGGCGAAGTGCCCGCCTATCTCGACGAATACACCCCGGCGGGAACGTATGTGGGCACGTACGCCATTCCCACGTCGGTGATGACGTTGCCCGGCATCGGGCTCAATAGCCACGAAGGGCATCTGAACGTCTCGGGCAACGGCCAGGACATCGATTTCGCCGGTTATCAGCAAGCCGTCGACCCCAGTACGCCACGCGTGACCGACGGCAGCGGCACGGGCGATTACTACCAGGTCGGCCAGGTGTCGCTGGGCGGCACGTTCACGCACACGGCGCTTGATACTTCGCAGGCATTTCCTCAGTTCATCCGTGCGGCGTATTCCGTGGACGGTACGCAAATGTGGGTTGCCAGCAAATACAACGGACCGACGGCGAACGGCTTCGGCGGCGGATTGGAATACATCGCGAACTTCGGCACGGCCACGGCCCACACCACGGCTCTGCAAGGCGGCACCGACTGGCGAACCGTGCAGGTTGTCGGCGGACAACTGTACGGCGGCACCGGCTCGAGCTCCGTGGGCGCGCATGGCTTTTATGCGATCGGCCAGGGCGCGCCGACGACGCCCCTTCCGGCTAACACTCTGCTATCGCCGATCGGGAACAATTCCGTGACGGCATTCAGCTTCACGACGTTGCCCGGCTCGCAGCCGATCAATGGCGTTGCCGGCACGCCGAACGTGGTCTATGTGACCGGCGATCCCTCCGGTACCGCATACCTGGGCAAGCTCTACTCGCCCGGCGGCACGCCGCTCGGCGCCAGTAACCTTACGTTCGCATCGACCGCGAATTTCTCGGGGCTCGGCACGCCCGAGGGCTTGTCGGTGCGTATCGATCCCACGAACAGCTCGTGGGTGGATATCTTTCTGCAAACGACGACCGGCGTCTATTCGGCGATCGACAAGAGCGGAGCGTCGAACGCTGGTTTTGGATCATTGCAATTCACGCAGATCGTGAGCAGCACCAGCGACACGAGCTTTTACGGTTTGGCGTTGATTCCGACCGCCGCGCAAGTGCTCGTCGGCGACGTCAATCTGGATGGCATCGTCAACAGTCAGGACCTGGCGCTTATCTCGAGCAATTGGCTCGCAAGCGGAGCCAACGAGGAAGGCGACGTCAACCACGATGGCATCGTCAACAGTCAGGACCTGGCCTTGGTGTCGTCGAACTGGCTGGCCACGGCCCCGGGCGGCAGCGGAAACGCGGCAGCCGTTCCGGAGCCGGGAACGTTTGTCTTGGCGATCATGGCGCTGCTCGGGTGGCAATTCGGCCGCCGACGTTTTGTCGTAACGCGGCCGGCCGCGCCAGGCGGCTGAATGACCACACCTCTCATGCACGAAATGCTTTGCAAGGATCGCATGGCTCGCACCGCTTCGACGCGTGACGATTTTCGTACAACCGCCTGCCGAGCTTGGCCGGCTGGTTTCACGCTGGTCGAACTGTTGGTCGTGATCGCGATCATCGGGATCCTGATCGGCCTTTTGCTGCCCGCGGTGCAAGCGGCGCGCGAATCGGCCCGCCGCGCCCAATGCACCAACAATCTGCGGCAGATGGGAATCGCGCTGCACAATCAATTGAGCCGCCTGAACAGTTTCCCGTGCGGCGTACCCAATGCCGCCAAGAACAAATGGATCACCGGTGGAACGCAAGCCGGCGCCGTTTGTCAGGGACCCAATTGGGCCAGCATGATCGCGGGCGACATGGAGGACGCCCACACGATGCAGGATCTCGAAGCCTGTATGGCAATACAGTACAGCGGGTGTGACGATTGCTCGCACCCCGCTTCGTACATTGGTGGCCCCGACTACTTTGACGCCATCGGCGAAACCACGCCGTCCTACCGACTGTGCCCCAGCGCGGAGCCCTGCGAGACGGAGTTCGGGCCGGTTTGGAGCCTGGAAGGGCTGGGCAAAGGGAATTATGCCGGCAACTGGGGCTCGGCCGATTACAACTCGTACCAGGACAGTACCAAGGCCGGCGTCTTTGGCGTTGTCGATATAGGTAACTTTGTGACGCAGAACGATCCGCGCTGCCTGGGCATCTGGAAGATGGGATATGGCCGCGGCACGAAAGCCACGGATATTATCGATGGCCTGTCGAACACGCTGATGGTCAGCGAGGTGTTGGGCTACGAGAGCTATCGCGATATCCGTGGCTGCTGGGCCGCCAATTCCATGGGTTCGTCGATCTTCACCGCCATGACGACCCCCAACTCGAAAACCAACGACATCATTCCAATGTGCGAGCCCAATATTCCCGATGGCCACCCGCTGAAATGTAAACAAGATCAATCCGACGGACTCGTGAACGCTGCGGCGCGCAGCATGCACCCCAGCGGTGTGGTGACGCTGTTCGCCGATGGATCAGGCCGCTTCACAGCCGATTCGATTGATCCGACGGTGTGGGCTGCCTTGTCGACACGAGCGGGCGGAGACCTGGCCGCGGGCCAGCAATAGCGCCGCGCCACTCTGTGCCGCATTCGGAGGAGCGCGTCTCTATCGATGACGATTCGATCATTGGGCCTATCCGAGGACACCGTGTCGACGCGGCAAGGTATGGCTGTGCGAGGCGCCGCCCTTTGCGCGGCGGCTTGTCTTCTGCTCAGTGGTTGCTCGAAGAAGCCCGCGCCGCAACCGAACATGAACCCGTTGGCCAGACCCGTCCAACGACTGGCCGACGCTGCAAATACCCGCAAGCACTTTGAGCAAATGTTCGCCGGGACGGTTCCGTCTGAGAAGGAGCGGAAGCGCTACGCGGAAGGAATGTACATCGTCAAGGAGATTCGCCAGACCTCCGAGACCGAGGGCGAGCTGCGCGTTGACGTGCTCGACGGGGCCGGCAACTCGCGTGGCGAAATGACCTGGACCGTGGTGCAAGAGGAAGGTCGTTGGAAGCTCAAGGCAGCCCCCTTGCCTTGAGGGGCGCAATGCCCAGCCTCTCTGCGGGCGTTTGTTCCGAGCGCCGTGGGCTTTTCACAGCTATCACACTTTGTCGCTGCCGCGCCGCGGCGATGCTAGCACGCTTGTGCCGGGCGCCGGCGCGAATTCGCCTTGTCCGATGCGCGGCCTTTCGACACAATCCGGCCCGCTAAGCGGCACATGAAGTCGTTGCACTTGCCGAACGTCAAGACAGCGCAGCGCTGCCCCGCGGCAGTCGTCCGGCGACGATTCGTGCTGCATTCCACACAAGGAGGTCTCCATGTTTCGTTCGATTGTCTTCCTCGGCATCATCGGCGCGGTTCTCGTGGGCGCCGGCATTCTGCACGTCAACTGGAACAACAGCACCGAAAGCGCCACGATCTCACTCGATAAGGATAAGGCCAAGCAGGCAGCGGTGAAGCTCCTGGACGAGGCCAAGGTGCTGGAAGCTAACCTGCAAAACAACCAGGCGCCGGCCACCAAATAACGGCGCGGACCAGCATCGGAAGCCGTCGCTCTGAACTCGGGCCGGCCGGTCCAAATAACCGGTAATGCAGCAGGCGTGCGCGCCGTGGGCCGGCGCTCACGGCGAATCGGTTATCGGGCCGAATATGCGGGTTGTTCCGGGGTCATGGGACCCCTTGCCGAAAGGTAATCTTCCCCGCCGCGCCCCCAGTTCCGTGCGGCAATTTGTCCCACCCGCCGGCCAATTGCACCTGTTTTCAACGTCCGCATCCGTGCAGAAATGGTTGCGGCGGCGTGGGCTAGATTTGCATACATTGCGTAAATGTAGGGAGGAAGCGAGGATAGGCGTCAACAAACGAGTCGAGTTGCAACTCTAGCTGCCATGACGACCGATTCTCGCATCAGTGAGCTGATCGCCCGCTGGGAAGCGCTCAACTTCCAGGGGCAGAATGTCAGCATCGAGCAACTGTGCGGCGACTGTCCGGAACTGGCGGACGAGCTGCGCAAGCACGTGGCCCAACTCGCGGCGCCATCGGCGCAGGTCAATGAGACGCTGGCCGAGGATTTGACCGCCGGCTCGACGCCTTCGGCAAAGCTGCCCGCCCCTCCGACGCCCGGCGGTGGTCGTTACCCCAACCTGCCCGGCTACGAAATCGTTAGCGAGTTGGGGCGCGGCGGGATGGGCGTCGTCTACAAGGCGCGGCAGATCAAGCTGAACCGGCCGGTCGCCATCAAAACGATCATCTCCGGCGCCCACGCCGGCGCGCGCGAGCGGGCGCGGTTCGCGGCCGAAGCCGAATCGGTCGCCCGATTGCAGCATCCCAACATCGTGCAGATCTACGACGTTGGCGAGCACGACAGCGCTCCGTACTTTTCCATGGAGTTCGTCGACGGCCCCAGTCTGCATCGCCGGCTGCAAGGTCAGCCCGTCGATGAGACCACGGCAGCTACGGTGCTGGAAACCATTGCCTTGGCGATCCAATACGCGCACGAGCGCGGGATCGTGCATCGCGACCTGAAGCCCGCCAACATCTTGATGGCTGGCCCCGAGGACGCGCCGCTGCGCGACTGCATTCCGAAGCTGACCGATTTCGGCCTCGCGCGCCAGTTGGAAGAAGACGTGCGCTTGACGCAGACCGGTGTCGTCCTGGGCACGCCGTGTTACATGGCGCCCGAGCAAGTCGAGAACCCGACGGCCGACATCAAGCCGGCGGTTGATATCTATGGGCTGGGCGCGTTGTTGTACGAAATGCTGACGGGTCGGCCGCCGTTTTCGGCCGCATCGAATTTCGAAACAATGCGGCTCGTCGTGACCGAGGATCCGGTGCGCCCGAGCCTCTTGCGGCCTTCGGTGCCGCGGGCGCTGGAGCGCATTTGCCTGAAATGCCTGGCGAAACACCCGGAAGATCGATACGCAAGCGCCCAGGCCTTGGCAGACGATTTGGCCCTGTTCCTGGACGGCGAACGTCCCACGGCAGAGAACGAGCGGCAGAGCGTCATTCGCCGCCGCTCGCAACGAAGAACGACCCCGGCCGGTACCAAGCGCAACGCGCCCTGGCTTACGCGTCACTGGCAACTGGTGACCAATCTGCTGCTGGTCGCGATTGTGTCCGGAATGGTCCTGGCCGGTTATTGGCACCTGCGCCGCGAAAGCACTGAGTCGGCCGAAGCCGACGTCGCTGCGTCACTGCCCGCGGTGCCGCCCGCACCTCCCATCAAAGTCGGCATTCTGCATTCTTTGACCGGCACGATGGCTATCAGCGAACAGGCGGTGGTCGACACGTGCCTGCTGGCCATTGACGAAATCAATGAGCAGGGGGGCCTGTTGGGGCGCAAGATCGAGCCGATCGTGCGCGATGGCCGCTCCGATCCGCCCACGTTTGCGCGCGAAGCCGAACGGCTGCTCGCCGAAGATAAAGTCTCGGTGGTCTTCGGCTGTTGGACGTCAGCCGCACGCAAGACGGTACTGCCGATCTTCGAAAAGCATGACAGTCTGCTTGTTTACCCTGTCGAGTTCGAGGGTTTGGAGCAAAGTCCGAACATTCTCTACATCGGTCCGGCGCCGAACCAGCAGATCATTCCGGCCGTGAAGTGGTGCTACGCCTTCCTCGATCCGCCGGCGCGACGATTCTTCCTGGTCGGTTCGGACTATGTCTTTCCGCACGTGGCCAACGCGATCATCCGTGACGAGTTGAAAGGTATGGGGGGCGAGGTGGTCGGCGAAGCGTACATTCCGCTGGGGAGCAGCGACGTTGCCGCCGTAATTCAGGAAATTCGCGATGCCAAGCCCGATGTCGTGCTGAACACGGTCAACGGCGACAGCAATATCGCGTTGTTTCGCGGCCTGTTCCTAAGCGGCCTGCGCCCTGACAAACTGCCGGTTCTTTCGTTTTCGGTCGGCGAGCCGGAACTGCGCAACATGCAGTTGGAGGACGTGATCGGCGACTACGCGGCGCGCAACTATTTCCAGACAATTGATTATCGCGAAAATCAGGAGTTTTTGCAGCGGTTCTGGGCTCGGTATGGCCGCCAACGCGTCGTCAGCGATGCTATGGAATCGGGCTACGTTGGCGTTCACCTGTGGGCCAAGGCCGTGCAAAAGGCCCAGAGCGACGATCCGGTCAAGGTGCGCCAATCGCTGCGCGGACTGGAATATGATGGACCGGGCGGCCCCATATTCGTCGACCCGGTACTGCTGAATACTCACCGCACGACACGCATCGGCCGCGTGCGTCCTGACGGGCTGTTCGATATCGTGGCCAGCTCCGGTAGCGCCGTCGCCCCGATCATCTTTCCCAAGTCGCGGACGCCGGCCGAGTGGGAATCGCTCCTCGAATCGCTCTACAAAAAATGGGGCAACAGTTGGAGCGGGCCGCGGAGCGAGTGAGGCCGGTCGTCGCATTTCGCCGATTTTGCGCTGGAAATTGAGCCAGCCCCTTTGCTAGGTTGCAACTTCAGCCGGCGAGACCATCGCTGAGCTCGGTCACCACAAGTTGACCGGGGTATCTGCAGAGCTCGATCAGGACAGCGAGTATCCAAAAGAGCCCACGGCCGTATCCGCGCTTTCGCATGCGCGGGCGGATGTGGGCTCTTTTTTTGTGCCCGCCGCATCGGAGAGAATTTTGAGAATTAGCAACTCTAAATCCGCCCCCGGGCGAATCAAAGCTCACCCCATCCGCGTGGGTCGGGCATGCCCGGCAGGCTGGCGCGCAAGCGCTTCATGCCGCGTAGCCAGCGGTCGTAGTCGTCGGCCTTGCGACGGAAGAATTCGGCCACCTCGGGATGCGGCAGAATCAAGAATTGTTCGGCCGCGAGCCCCTTCACCACGGCATCGGCGACCTGCTCGGCGTCGATCGCTCCTTCGCGCAGAAACACGGCGATCGGATCCTCGGTCGACATCAGCATGTTGGTCCGCACGCCCAGAGGGCACAGGCATGACACTTTGATCCCCGCGTCGCCGTAGGTGATCGCCAGCCAATCGGCCAGGCCGACGGCGGCATGCTTCGTCGCTGAATACGGCGCCGAACTCATTTGCGTCAGCAGCCCGGCCGCCGAGGCCGTTTGCAGCAAGTACCCTCGCCCGCGCGCAAGCATGCCGGGCAGCACTGCCCGCGCAGCGTACACGTGCGCCATGACGTTCACTTGCCAGATGCGCTGCCAGGCCTCGTCCGGGGCGTCGATCCCGCCGCCGGTCTCGATGCCGGCGTTCGAACAGAACAGATCGATCGGCCCGAACTTCTTCGTGGCTTGTTCGACGAGCGAAACAAGCTCGCCGGGCACGCTGACGTCGGTGCGCACGGCCAGCCCGCCGATTTCGCCTGCTACTTCGCGCGTGGCCGCATCATCGAGATCGGCCACGACGATTCCCTTGGCTCCCTCGGCGGCAAAGCGCCTGCACAGTGCCCGGCCGATGCCATTGCCTCCGCCGGTCACGACGATTACCTGGTCTTTGATCTGCATGTGCGTGCGCGTAATTGAAGGGAACGAGACCAGCCGCGGGACTGGACAAGAAGAAGAGACGCTCAACCCCGGGGTCTAGGCTATCGGCGTGCCGCGCACGAGTCCAGACGCCGGTACCAGTGAGACATCGCAGCCTCAGACGGCGCGTTCAGATGCCTTCGATCCGACCGGTCGAGTCGCCCAACTGCTCGGCGTGGGCGTCGACCCGATCGAGCAGCGAGAGCCACAAATTATTGAGCGGTGTTTCTTTTTCGAACTCCAGGTGCCGGCCACTCTGAATGGTGCCACCGGCCCGGCCGGCGACCAGGATCGGCAGCTTGTCGTGATTGTGGGCGTTGCCGTCTCCGAGGCCGCTGCCGTAGGCGATCATCGCCTGGTCCAGAAGCGTGGTGTCCCCCTCGCGGACCGATTTCAGTCGGTCGAGCAAGTAGGCCAGGTTCTTGGTGTGAAACTGATTGATCAGGCTGATCTTGGCCTGCTTTTTCTCGTCGCCGCCGTGGTGTGACAGATCGTGATGCCCCTCGGGCACGCCGATGAACGAGTAGCTGCGGTTGCTGCCGTCGTTGCCGAACATGAACGTGGCGACGCGCGTCAAGTCGGCCTGGAACGCCAGCACCAACAGGTCGCTCATCAGCCGCAGATGCTCGGCATGATCCTGCGGGATACCGTCGGGCCGCTCGTAGCTGGGCAATTCTCGGCGGGCTGATTTCTCGGCGTGCGTGATCCGTCCCTCGACTTCGCGCACCGCCGTCAAGTATTCGTCCAACTTTCGCTGGTCGGTGGCGCCGAGTTTCTTCTTCAATCGGCTGGCATCGTCGCGCACGAAATCGAGCACGCTCTTCTCATATTTCGCGCGGGTGGCGCGAGCCTGATCACTCTCGACGCTGGTGCCCGCGCCGAACAGGCGCTCGAAAACCAGCCGAGGATCGATTTCCTTTGGATTGGGCTGCGTCGCCGATCGCCACGAAACGTTCGACGAGTACGCGCAGCTGTAGCCCGAGTCGCAATTGCCCGACTGCGCGCCGCGGTCGACACCTAACTCGAGAGAAGGAAACCTTGTACGGTGCCCGACCAGTTGGGCGGCAACCTGGTCGGCCGAAATGCCGAGCCGAATGTTGGCTCCGTTCGTTTTAAAGGCCTGGCAGCCGGTCAAAAAGCTCGACAGCGCCCGGGCGTGATCTCCCGGCCCGTCGCCATTGGGGCGTCCTTTGTCCTGCGCTAGTCCGCTGAAGACGGTGAGGTAGCTCTTGTGTTCCGCCAGAGGGGCGAGAATCGGCGGCAGGTCAAAATCCGCGCCCGTGGCCTTCGGCTTCCAATCGGGGATGTGTACGCCGTTGGGAACGTACAGGAATGCCAGTCGTCTTGGCAGCACGGCCAGAGCCTCGCTCTCGGCTCGTGCCCGAACCGGCAGCATGCAATCGAACATCGGCAGCGCGAGCGCCGTGCCTAGCCCCTTCAAGACCGTTCGTCGCGAGACATGTCTGCGCTCGTTCATCATTCGGCTCCTCGCGCGCGTCGCATTTGAAACGGTTGGCTGCGAACGATTTCCAGCACCAAGGCTGAGAACTTGTAGTCCTGCGATTTCAGCCGCTCGGCGATATCGGCCACGGTCTGGGTATCATAAGCTTCCAGTCCGCGCCCTAGGGCGTAGGTTAGCATTTTCCGCACCAGGCTGCGAGCGAACAATTCGGGACGTGCCGCGAGCAAAGCCCGCAATTCCGTTGCCCCCGAAAAAGTTTTCCCGCCCGGCAGAACCCCCGACGGATCGATCGGATGATCCTCGTCCTGATCGCGCCAGGCACCGATGGCGTCGAAGTTTTCGAAGGCAAAGCCCAACGGGTCCATGCGCGCGTGGCACACGGCGCAAGAGGCGTTCGCCCGATGCTGCTCCATCTTCTGCCGCAGTGTCCCTTCGAGCTTTACCTGCTCCAGTTCTTGCACGCCGGGGGGCGGCGGTGGCGGCGGTGTGCCAAGAATCTGTTCCATGATCCACTTGCCGCGCTTCACCGGCGAAGTGCGCGTGGGATTCGAGGTCACCATCAGCACGCTGGCCTGCGTCAGCACGCCGCCGCGTCGACGGTCGGTCAATTGCACCCGCCGGAACTCATCTCCTTCGATCCCTTCGATGCCGTAGTGTTTCGCCAGCCGTTCGTTCAAGAACGTGTAGTCGGCGTCGAGCAAATCGACGATGCTGCGATCCTCGCGCATCACCGACGCGAAGAACAACTCGGTTTCCTTGCGCATCGCCGTTCGCAAGAACTCGTCGAACCCCTTGAAGCGCTTGCGGTCGGGCGAGGCGATGCTCAGGTTGCGGATCTGCAGCCACTGTCCGGCAAAATTCTCAACAAGCTGTTGCGAGCGCGGATCGGCAATCATCCGCCGCACCTGCGCGGCCAGCACTTCGTCGTTCGAGAGCCCTCCTTGCTCGGCCAGCCGGAACAATTCTTCGTCCGGCATGCTGCTCCACAAGAAATACGAAAGCCGCGCGGCCAACTGGTGATTGTCGATCTGCTGCACCAGGGCCTCATCACTGGTATCGGCATCGAGTTCGACGCGAAACAGGAAATGAGGCGACACGAGCGCCGCCTGCACTGCCAGGCGGATGGCCCGCTCGAACGAGTCGCCGCTGTCGCGCGCCAGCCGCACCAGTTCCATCAATCGGTCGACTTCCTCGGCGGCGACCGGGCGGCGATACGCGCGCGAGGCAAACCGCGTAAGGATCTCCTCGGCACAAGCTTCTTCATCGCCGGCCGGTGTGCGGACGATCAATTGCCGATGGGACGGCGGTGCAAGTACCTCGCCATGGGGACCGTCGATTTCCAATGATTCGACGATCAGGTTGCGATCGCGACGCGTTTCGTCGGGGTTCTCGGGATCGACGAAGTTGTTCAAAAAGGCGGCCGCGATGCGTCGCTTGCCGGTCGCGATATGTGTTCGCGCCTCGTACAGGCCGGGGCTGCCGGCCACCGCCAAAACCTCAAAAGTCGCCAGGTCCTTGCCATCGAGCCGCAGCGCCATGCGCGCCGGCTCATCGCCGGCCTGCTCGGCATGGGCGCGGCAGCGAATGATGTAATCCGCTTCGGCCAGGAACTCGCGCTCGACGTAGACATCTCCTTCTTTTTCCAAGCGGCCGCTGGCCACGCCTTTACGACCGCGCTGACCGGAGATCAATTGACCTTCGGCGAACTTGCGAATCTCGGGCTTTGGCGGCCATGGGTCGACAATGGCCCGGGCCGCGATCTTATCTGCCGCCGCCAGGTACTTTTCCAGCAGGATCGGCGGTAGCGAGAGCACGTCGCCAATGTTGTCGAAGCCGTACCCCACGTCATCTGACGGGAAATCGTCGGCAGGCTGAAAGTCGACGCCGACCAGGTCGCGCACCGTGTTGTTGTATTCGATGCGATTCAGACGGCGGATGGTCACTCGGCCGGGATCGCGCACGCCGCTGCCGCCGAGATTGGCCAGTCGAGTACCGATCCAGGCATTGATGCTGGCCACTTCGTCCAAGGTTGGCTGCGGCTGGTCGTCCGGAGGCATGATGCCCGCCTCGAGATACTCGACCACGTGGGACCAGCGCTCGCGGTTGCCGGCGATCGCGCTTTCGTCCTTGATGATGTCGAATGCCAGGTCCGCCTCGGGGGCTTCGCCGCTGTGGCAGTCAATGCAGTACTTTTGCAGAAACGGCTGCAGCCGCTCGGCAAAGAATGCCTCCTGCCCCTGAACCGAATCTCCGGTCGTGAGCCATGCGATACACAACGCCACCGTCGCACGGAGCCAAAAGGTCATCGCTGGCACGAGGTTCTGACGCATGGCACGGGTAGGCGGGGGACGCAGGTGGGACCTGACCGTGCTCGTCCGGAATGCACGGCGGGCGGGAGACAACGCCTCAATTGTATAAAGAAACGAACATGGGTGCCAATCTCGCGCCACGGCGGAAAATCGCCGCAGGACGCGACCCCGTAGCGTCGCCGCCATGATTGGAAATGCGAGCTAGGCGCGAATCGGACCCGTAGCCGATGCCAGCCCGGCCACCGCGGCATTAACGGCCTCGAGCAGCGTGTTGGGCTCGAATGGCTTGTCGACCATGCAAAAAATCCGCAACGCTTCGGCCTGGCCGCGTACTATTTGCGTGCCCAGCCCGCTCATGACAACTACCTGTAAGTGGGGTAGTCGAGTTCGCAGTTCGGACACCAGGTCGGCGCCGGTCTTTTTTTCGCCAAGCAGCCAATCGACGACCAGGACTTCAGGCCGAAATCCCTCAGCCTGCTCGATGGCCAACTTCGGTGTCCCGACGGCAACAACTTCGTGCCCGGCACGGCGCAGAAAGAATTCCAAACTTACCCGGTAGCCAAGTTCGTCGTCGACCACGATTACCTTCGCCACGTAACACCTCCGCAGGCCGCAGCGCGATACGAGAGGCAGTACGCCCTTCGTTTTCGCGTGCTAGCAGTTCGTGAAGTGCTTGGGAAGACACACGCGCGATGACACACGGCGAGCCGGCGGTGGAACCACGCTTTCAGAAAGTCGGCTCAACGATCCTTGTACCTTTTTTCCAGGGGCAATTGCAACAGAATTCGTTCTCCAAACCGCGCATCTTCGTCAAAGCGACCTCGGGCAGACGGTATAGGCGAATCTTGGCTGCCGCTGATAAACTGGACGATGGATATGGTCTGTGTCGGAGTTCCGCATGTCCCGCATTTCGTCCTGCGCCTCATGCCATGGCGACATTTTGATCCCCGGCCATGCGCAGCCGCAGGATCAGATGCGTTGCCCGCTGTGCAGCGCGCCTTTCCGCGTGCAGGATGTGCTGTCCTCGAGCATTCTCGCGCCCCCTGAAGCGATTCCCCTGCCGCGCCCCGTGGCCGGCGTGGCGGGAGCGAGCAGCGGGCACGCCGGCCAGCCCATGCAGTCCGCCGAACTCGATGCCGAGTCGATTCCTCCGCGACCCCGCAAGAAACAGCCGGGCGTTCTCTCGCATCTCATTGGCGTCGTCGGAGGTGGGCTCATTGGCCTGTCGCTCGGCTACCTCGGACTTCTGCGCTTCGGAGGGCCGCGATACGACTTTCTGGAGATCGCCGACAAGTTGCCCCCCTGGGTCACCGCGCCGATTCACCTCCCCTTTCTCCAAGGCAAAGCAAAAAGTGCGGACGAGGGAGCGGGCGAACGTGGGCTGACGGATCTTCTCAAACAGCCGGACGCGCCGCCGGCGGTCGAGGTCCCTAACCCACCGCCAGGCGGCCCAGCAGACGGCGTCACTTCCCCCTTCGATACGGCGCCGCCGTTTACGCCTGTTGCGCCACCGGCTCCATTTCCGGATAGCGATCCGCCCCCCGCGAGCGATGCGGCGGCTCCGCCAGCAACCGCGGCGCCACCTCCCGTGAGCACGGAACCCACGTCGCCGCCTCCCATGGCGGGCGCAACTCCGCAGCAGCCAGCACAGACGGGTCCGCAGCACTTCACAGCGTATTCGGCCGAAGACCTCGCTCTGGCCACTGCCGATATGGCCAGCGCCCTGCGCTGCCCCGCTTGTGACGGCACCGGATACGCCAAGGCGAACGCATCCGCCGCACAAGGTCCCAGGGCGCAGACCGTGGCGGACCGAAAACTCCCTTGCCATGAGTGCGGTGGTAAAGCGACCGCGAAAATGACGCCTGAACTTTACGCCCGGCTGTGCCACCTGGCCGAGGTCGTGACGTTCGTTTCGCGCGGCGATACGAACACCTGGGGACAGCGCGATACCGTGCAACAACTGCTGGCCAGCGTTGGTGCTGATGCCCGCGGCGCCGAATCGATTGGCCGCCTGGCGGGCTTTCAATTGGAGCCCCATCGCCACCACCCTTCCGGCATCGCGCTGGCCGGCACCGTGCAGGAAATGTCTCAGGTCGGCAGCCTGTATGCCATGAAGGTCGTGCTCTTCGGTCTGCCGAAGGTGGTCACCGTCGTCAGTTGGCGCCCGGCGCAGCCGGCGATCAACGTTCACGATCGGGTAATTATCCTGGGAAGCATCGTCGACAATCCGGCCGAAAACCTCGTCGGCTACGAGGGACGTCAAGACCAGGTCGTATGGGGTGGGCTGCCGGCGAAATTGCCGCCGCAACCGTAATCAAACCCGACTGGAAGTGCCCACTTAACGTCGAGCCCAAATTGAGCCGACGGGGCCCGACAGCGCATCTCATCCTGCGACGAAATCTCGAATCGGAACGGGAAATCGGGCCAATCCTCGCTGCGGAAGCATCCGGCCTGGTACACGGCAAGGAATGCACTCCGCCGCGCAAAGTTCTCACGCCGGCAAGCATTTAAGCGTGAAACACGCCGGTCGCGGCTGCGCTAAGGTCCTTAGCTGCACGGGCCTCCGGCACGCGGCTTGCGATCGGATGATTGCCGATGCGTCCCCCCCGGCCCCACCGAACCTTCCTCCCACAGAGAGAATTGCCATGTCCCCCGCCTATGTCCTGGCCGGCATTCTGATGAGCGTCGCGATTGTGATGATGCTGTAGCTCCCGCCCAGGCGGTAAACTGCTGAAATGCCGTCGGGCATTTCCCGCCGGCCTACCGCTGGCATGTCCACGATTTGGCGAATCGTGTTCGCCCTGGCATGCGGGCCGTCGGTGCTTCCGGCATCCACGAGGCAGCCGCCGCAATGACGAGCGTTCCACCGCCTGACGATCCTGGCCACGCGGCGATCGCGCGCTATCTGCGCTACACGCTATCGCTTCCCGAGCGTGCGCTGCGTTCCGGCGCGGCCGTGGTGGCTGGCGCGGCCCGCGAGAGCGCGGCGCTACTGGTGCCGCAAGCCTTCCAGGATTCGAAGAGCTATTCGGTAATGATCCGCCAGATGCTCGACTTTCTGGCCGAGGACGTCGGAGGCACGGCGCGCCGCGAGCCGCCCGACGCCGAGGCGGCGCGCGTCGAGAACTTTGTTGCGCGCAAGGCGGTGGGCAATTTCATCGACATGGCCCATCTGGCCACGTTCCACCTGTCACCAGCGCTATTGCTGGCGGTGGTCAGCGACGTCGCCTACGGTTCGCAGGCCTATTTGTCCGAGCTGGCCGAGGAGTTGAAACGCGACGGCGTGATCGATCCGCAGAGCACGATCCACCACGTGGACGATTTGCTGAGCGCCGTGGCCAGCGCCTCGAACACGACAGCCGACGCCTTCAACACGCCCCCCTTGTCCGTAAACGGCTTACGTGAAACCGTCGAGCAAACGCGTGAGGCTCTCAAGTCAATCGATCCGGGGAGCGTCATCCCGCAAGCCGAGCTCGCCCGGGTGTGGGACGAGATGCGCGCCATCGCCGCGCGTGAAGGGGTGAGCCCATTGGCTATCTCCGGCGCCATGACGCTGTTCACCCTGTCGCGTATGCACGCCGCGGCGCGGGGGGCCTTGTCGGGCGTGCGCGTCGCGGGGCGCTTGTTCGATCGGCACGTCATTGACCATTACGAATCGGCCCTGGCCGAAATACGGAAGCGTGGCTTGTACGCAACCGTGCGGGAAACGAGCGGTCCCTACATCGATGCCGTGTGGAACAACTTCTCGACCGACAAAACCACGATCACCGAAAACTTGCTCAGCGGTAAGCTTATTGGCCAGGGATGGAGTGCCGTGCGCCGCTGGATGGGCGGCACGGGCGGCGACACTGCGTAGCACCGGTGCGACCGCCCCCTTGGTCGCACGCGGCCGCAACGATTAGAATCAGCGGGCACACCCTCGCCCAATATGTGCCCATGGATTGGTGCCTGGCCCGCGACTGCCCTCCTCGGGGGGGCGTTTGCTGCGACGGGAACTTCGACAAAGGATTGTTCGACTCTCTGATTCAACCTGCGCGGCGAGAACCTGATGAGCAAGCTCCATTTCGACGTGGTAGTGATCGGCAGCGGCCCCGGCGGCGAAGGGGCCGCGATGCAGGCCGTGAAGCATGGCAAGCACGTGGCCCTGGTCGAGCAGTTCGATCGCGTCGGCGGCGGCTGCACCCACTGGGGAACGATTCCCAGTAAGGCCCTGCGGTACGCCATTTTTCAAATGACCGAGGCGAACCGGAACCCGCTATTTCGCGACTCGGGCGTTTCGTGCCATTTCTCCGTGGCCGAACTGCGCCGTTCGGCAAAACGGGTGATCGAGCAGCAGGTCGAGATGCGGACCAGCTTCTACGAGCGCAACCACGTGCCGATCTTCGTCGGCCGGGCCCAGTTTGCCGACGCTCATACCGTCGAAGTTTGCGACGGCACGGGCAGCAAGCAGCGTCTCACGGCCAACGCGTTCGTCGTCGCGACGGGCTCGCGCCCTTATCGGCCGCCGGACGTCGACTTTGGGCATCCGCGCATCTTCGACAGCGACACGATCCTGGACCTGGATTTCACCCCGCAATCGATGACGATCTACGGTGCCGGCGTCGTCGGTTGCGAATATACCTCGATGTTCCGCAACCTGGGCATCAAGATTAACCTGATCAACACACGCTCGAAGCTGCTGGAATTCCTCGACGATGAAATCATCGACGCTATGGCGTATCACATGCGCGACCTGGGCGTGCTGATCCGCCATGACGAACAATACGAGCGGGTCGAGCCGCGCGACGACGGCGTGGTGCTGCACCTGAAGAGTGGCAAACAGCTGAAAACCGACATCCTGTTGTGGGCCAATGGTCGCACCGGCCAGGCTGCGGAGATGGGGCTTGAGGAAATCGGCATCCAGCCCAACCAGCGCGGCCAGTTGGAAGTGAACGGCAACTTTCAAACCGCGGTGCCGAATATTTATGCCGTCGGTGACGTGATTGGCTTTCCTTCGCTAGCGAGCGCCGCCTACGTGCAGGGGCGCTTCGCGTCAACGCACATTATCACGGGCCGCAGCGAATGCGCGTTGATCCGCGACATTCCCACGGGGATTTACACCAGTCCCGAGATCAGCTCGATCGGCCGTACCGAGCGCGAGCTCACGACCGACAAGGTTCCCTATGAGATCGGCCATTCGCTGTTCAAGCATCTCGCCCGGGCTCAGATCACGGGACGCCAGGTCGGAATGCTGAAGATTCTGTTTCACCGCGAGACGCTGCAGATTCTCGGCGTGCACTGCTTCGGCAGTAGCGCCTCGGAGATTATCCACATCGGTCAGGCCATCATGGCGCAGCCGGGCGAAGCGAACTCGCTCTTGTACTTCATCAATACCACGTTCAATTACCCCACGATGGCCGAAGCTTATCGCGTGGCGGCGTTGAACGGATACAACCGGCTGTTCTGAGATGTCGACCGGCGACACTGCCGGACGCGCTACTCGGGGGCGTCTGCCAGCGGCAGTTCGTAGCAGGCCATCTCCAGGTGATTGCGAACCAGGGCCCGGCCGCGCACCAGCACGGGATTGTTCCAGGTCTTGCCATCGATGGCCTGAATACGACCCAGCTCGCGAAACGCTTCGGGCGTGGCTTCGACCAAGGCCAACTCGCCTTTCTCGCTCAGCACGAGCAACAAGTCACCGGCCAGCAACAACTGGCCATGCCCGTACTGACCGGCCCGCTCCTTCCAGGCGCGTTTGCCGGTCTTCAGGCACAGGCAGGCGAGAATGCCTTCGTCCAGCCCGTACAGAAAACCGTCGCGGGCGACCGGATTCGCGTAGGAACACTTCATCTGCCGATTGCGCCAGACTTGCGTGGCGATCCAATGCCCCTCGGCCAGGGCAAACTCGATCAGTGCGCAGCCGGCTTGCGACGTAATCACGATATGCCGGTCGTCGAGCACCACGGGCTGCGCGGCATTGATATCAAAATCGCTTGTCCAGGGGACGCGCCACAGCGATTGCCCGCCGGCAGGATCGAAGCCGGCGAGCCCGGCGGCGTCGAAGATGATCAATTGCGGCACGCCCAAAAGCGTAGCCAGCATGGGCGACGAATAGCTGGAACGGGCGTTGCCGGCGCGGGTGACGACGCGACCGTCCGCGTCGTCGAACCCCAATACGTCCGCGCTCGTTTCAGTTCCTTGCTGTGCGCCCGGATTGACGATCACCTGTCCATCCACCACCAGTGGCGAACCGCTCATTCCCCATTCCAGGTTGCCCGAACCGTTTTCGGCCAGGATGTTGACGCGCCATTCGAGCTCGCCGGTTGTGAAATCCAGCTTCACCAGATCGCCCGCCGCTCCCAGCGAGTAGACGCAACGATCGTGAATGGCGGGGGTGGCGCGCGGGCCGTCGCCCCCGAGCTTTTCGCTGAACATTGCCGGGTAGGCATACTTCCAGCGATGGCGACCGGTAGAAATGTCGTAGCACACCACGACTTCTTCTGGGCCGCGCTGTTCGAGCGTCACGGCCGAATCGCCGATGACCGCGTACGAAGCGTAACCGCCGCCGCAGGGATGCCGCCACAAGCAGCGCGGCGGATGCTTCTGCCAATCGCGAGCAAGGGCCGGCCCGACAACGATGCCTGCGGTATTCGCGCCCCGATAGCAAGGAGAATCCTCGGCGCTTGGCTGTACGACGGCCGTGGAGACAGCGACGATATTCTCACCCTTCTGCTCGCTCGCCAAATACGAATCCAACTTCGCTTCGCGCGAAGTCTGCCAGCGGAAATCGAACGTCGGCTGCATGTCGCCCGAGAATTCCACGCGACGCAGCGAGCCAAGGAATCCGATCAGAAGTATCAGCAATGCAAGAGCCGTGACAGCGCGCGTCCGCCGCGAGACACCCGCCATACCGAAATACCAAACACCAACCACGACAGCCGCCAGCACCGCCGCCAGAAAACTGGAAGTAGTGCGCATGCCACGGTCGAGGTGCTCGGACGGAAGCGTCCACAGCGCGAGCCAGGCGGCCAACATCAGCAAGACCGCGACGATCGGCACGGCGCGTCGTCGCAAATGCCACTCCGGAAATTGAGCGGCCACGTTTTCGGTCATGACAAGATCTTCGAATTCGCGGACGTGACGTCGTTCGCCTGCACGCGCTTGGCGTGCGGCGGCAAGCCGCTCGCGGTCGCACCGCGGTGACTGCCCTGGGTGGCTATCATACCACACGGGGTCGCGGCGTTGGCACAGCTTTGCCAATGTGGGCCGCTGAATTCGCGCCCGTGGCCGGCCGGTTTCACTCGCACCAATGGGTGGTTACAATCCTCGCAATCGCCCACCGCAATCCCTCCAGTCGCCCGGTCGAGGAAACATCTCATGCGTTTTTGCCTGCCGCTTCTCATGTTTGGCGTTTTTTTCGCCACGCCGTTTGCCCGCGCCGCCGACAATGAATTGACCCCCGCAGAAAAAGCCGCCGGCTGGCAACTGCTCTTCAACGGCCACGACACAACCGGCTGGAAGTGCAACACGGGCACTCCCGTGGCAACCAAGGTCGAGGACGGATCGCTCGTGCCCCACAAGGCCGGCGGCTACCTGATCATCTACGACAAGCAATTCGGCGATTTCATCCTCAAGTGTGACGTGAAGATGGCGGACGCCGATTGCAATTCGGGCATCTTCTTCCGCGTCGGCGATCCGAAGAATCCCGTTTATACAGGTTTCGAAGTGCAGGTCTTCAACAGTAATCGAACGGGCTTCCACGATTTTGGCGCGCTGTACGACCTGGTCCGGCCGACGAAGAACAACATCAAGCCCGACGATTGGAACTCGGTCGAGATCAAGGCGCAAGGCCCCTTGATCAACGTCAAGGTGAACGGCGAAGAGGTCTCGAAGATCAACGTCGACGAGTGGAGCGAAAAAGGTAAGCGGCCCGATGGCTCGAAGCACAAGTTCGGCGTGGCGATTAAAGATATGCCGCGGGTCGGCTATCTCGGCTTTCAGGATCACGACCACAAATGCTGGTACAAGAACGTGAAGCTGCTGGAGCTGAAACCGTAGGCCGGATCGAGTTCGTCTATCGACATCCTGGCAATCAAAGAATCCTCTCTCCTCGGGAGAGGGCCGGGTGAGGGGGTGAACCGATCGGCTAGTTTCGACGTTCGGTGAACGAAACATCAACTCGCTGCGGAACGCGAACACCCTCCCTTAGTCCCTCCCTGGAAGGGAGGGAAATATTGATGACGAGACTTCGACATCCTGCGAGACCGATACCATGCATCGCCTGTTGAAAATCCTGGTCGCGATCGTCGCCCTGCTGCCACGGGGAGCGAGCGCGGCCGATGGCTATACGATGTCGCTTTTCAACGGTCACGACCTCTCAGGCTGGCACGTCACGCGCTGCGAGGCCGGGGTCGAAAACGGTGCCCTCGTGCTCCAGGCGGGCAATGGCTTTGTGCGCACCGATCATCGTTACCGCGATTTCATCCTCGAACTCGACTGGAAAGCGCGCAACGCCGAGAAGTGGGATTCCGGCATCTACATCCGCTCGGAACTGCCCGGCGAGACGGGGCGCGCCTGGCCGACGCGCTACCAAATCAATCTCGCGCAAGGGCTCGAAGGGAATATCAAGGATCTGCCCGGCGCCGCAAGCACGGGCCTGGTCAAGCCTGGCGAGTGGAACCATTTCAAGATAACCGTCATCGGCAAGAACGCCGACCTCGCGATCAACGGCCAGCCGGCCTGGCACACCGATAAGGTCGCGGCCGCCGACGGATACATCGGCCTGCAATGCGAAGTTCCCTCGGGCGGGCAGTTCGAATTTCGCAATCTGCAAATCACCGAGCTGGGTTACCACGCGCTGTTGGGCGAGAGTGACTTGCGCGGCGCCGACGGCTACGGTTGGGAGGCCGGAACCGGCGACGCTTCGAAAACCTGGAAGCTGGCAGACGGTGTTCTGGAATGCACGGGCGAGCGCGGACCTTGGCTGCGCAGCCTGAAGCAATACGGTGATTTCAATCTCCGCCTCGAATACAAGCTGCAGCCGGGTGGCAACTCGGGCGTGTACGTCCGCGTGCCGCACGACGGCGCCCACCGTGAGCTCGAGCCGGGCGAAACACACAAAACCGGCGTCGAAGTACAACTGCTCGACGACGCGGCCGAGCGCTACGCCAAGATCGAGCCGGGCCAGTTCGCCGCCAGCATTTACAAAGCGGCGCCGGCGACCAGGCATGTGAGCAAGCCGGCCGGCCAGTGGAACACGCTGGAAATTGATTGCCAGGGGGACGCCTACCGGGTCACCCACAACGGCGTGGTGGTCGTCGATACCGACAGCAAGAAATCGCCCGAGTTGGCCACCCGCGAGCTACGCGGCTACCTGGGCCTGCAAGACCATCACGAGCCGGTCTGGTTCCGCAATATTCGCATCGTGGAGCGGTAGTCACCTGTCACACGATGCAAGGCCAGAGCGGTCGGACTGGGAAGGGCGAACCGGCGCTTGGGTCCCGGTTGTGCTGATGGTCGCGGGTCATTCGCGCGCCCCGAAGATCTCGACAAGGCGGATTGCGGCCACGAAGACCAGCCCCACTCCGACCATGTTGCCGAAGAGCGCTAACGCTTCCAAGCGGTCGCCGTCCCCCGGGATTCGATATATGGCCGCGAGAATGGCAATGATCGCCACCGCGATAAGCAAGCTGCGTAATCCGAAACGGAATCGTCGCACTGGATTGTTCATGCCCCGATTCTACCGCGACCGGCCGGACCCTGCGCGAAAACTCCCGGCTCCTGCTTGGTCATGGATTCGGCCAAGATCCGCGCGGCCGTGACGTTGGGGTCGGGGTTGTGGGCGTGGTCGCGGGTCATGGGGTTGTGTGCCTTCTTCGACGGATGAAAACGAAAGCCCCGATCGAGACCGCGACTATGAACAATCCGATTCCGACCACAGCGGCCACGACAACAATTGCCAAGACGGCTAATACGCCGATCGCGACCGCCAGCAATGCAAAAAACGGCAGACCCATCCCCTGATTCTACCGTGCCCACTTCAAAATTTCTTCGATTCAAAGTCTACCACTACCCCTTAAAACCCCTTTTGACGTGGGGCCGCGGACCGGGTACGATGGGCGATTCTGCCGGAGGGGGGCGGGATGGCCTGGGCGGGCGAAGTGCCTGGGCCAGGCGGCTCATCCCGGCGGTTGTCGCGATCAATTCACACTCGTTTTTGTAGTTGGACTGGGAGCATGGGAAAGTTCGTCCCTAAGAAGCGGTCGAAGTTCAGCAGCCGCGCGAAGAAGAAGGACCCGATCTTTGTCGATGGCAAGCGGCCCCGGCCGATGTACGTCGATTACAAAGACCTGGAGCTGTTGTCGAAGCTGACCAGCCGACAAGGCAAGATCATCGGCCGCCGCAAGAGCGGCTGCACCGCCGCCAGTCAGCATGCCGTGACCCGCGCGATCAAGCGGGCACGCTTCATGGCCTTGCTGCCGTACGTCGCTGAGTAATCGCGCGGCAGGTTTTTGCGCTGCGCGCGGCCGGTCCTTATTGCATCAGGCGGCGCAAGCCGCCTTTCTTGCTGCGCGGCGCCTCGCGTCGCGATTTCCCGCCAGAGCCCTTGCCTGCGGAGCTTTAGCGCGTCGGCGGCTTTCTGTGGTGCGCGGCCAAAAGCGTTGCCAGTTCGCTCGCAAGCGCGGGGGCAAGATTCTCGGCCGTGGCCGCGTACTCGACCAGGGCTGCATCCCACGCCGCGTCGCGCCACGCGGCGTTCGATGTGCTGCTGTCCGGATTGGCGCCGTCGAGTGCGGCAGCCGCGGGACTATGAGCAAGCGCGCCCGGCAGAGAGGAAACGGAATCCGTTTGCGCGGGCGATAATGTCGTCGACGAACCGATCACGGCCGCCAGACTGGTGCTGGATAGCTGCCCGGAGCTAGCTGCCCTGCCGCTTGCCGTCATAGACGCGGCGGCAAGCATCGTCGCGCCGCCGCTGCCGTCTTGCACCGTACCGAGGACGGGCGAGCCCGCCGGCGATTGCGACGCAACGGGCGCCGCCGACGAGCCGGTGTTGTCATGCGAGGAGTCGGCGAAATCATCAAGCACGTTGCTGACTGCGGCGACCGCCGGTTGGGGCGCGGCAGGTGCAGAACTTGGTACCGCGGCTGCGGCGACAGACGCCGTAGCGTCCGCCGGCTGCGAAGCGCCACTCGAAAGCGCCGGTGTCGAGCCCGCTGCCATTTCCATCGTCACGGAAGTGCCGGCGGGCTGCGCTGGCAGTCCTTTCGTCCAACTGGCCGACAAAGTTGCCAGGTCTTGGGCATTGATGATCCCGTCGCCGTTGGGATCGATCCACGGAAATCCGTTGAAGGCGCCGTTTTGCAACGACGCGAGCCAACTGGAAGAAACCAGGGCAAGGTCCTGCACGTTGACGATGCCGTCCCGGTTGACGTCGCCGGGCAAGACATTGAACGAGAAGTTGAAATCGCCGCCGGCCTGGCCATTGCCCGAGGGGTACGCCCTTGCTCCATCGGTCCAATCGCCGTCGAGCGGATTGCCGGATAGATCAGTGACGGCGTTCAGCCCGGTCGAGGCGAGGTGAATCTGCACGCGATCGGCGCCGATCGGCTTGGACAGCGTCCATACGGCCGAATAATTCGCGGCGTCGTAACTGAAGCCGGTGATCGTATATTGCGCCACGTTCAGGCCCGTCAGCGTCAGGCTTCCTTGTTGGACGTTGACGGGCTCGTTGAACTGCACGCGAATCTCGTTCAAGCCGCTCCAAGGCAGGGGCGATAACTGCGCCGCCCCGCTCGGCAGGGAATATCCGTATAGAGGATTCAGGAACGTCAGTTGCTGTTCAAAGTTCTGCGACCAGCCGGTGCTGTCGACCGCAACGTCTTTGATCTCGGGAGGCGACGTAACTTGTGCCGCGATTTGACCAATGCGGACGAAGTTTGCCGGATCGGACGCAATGAGGCTTAACGAGTCCGATCCGCTAAAGCCGGGAGGCGCTTGATAGGACAAACCATTGGCCGCCGCTAAAGTCGCATTGATCTGGGCGAGCGTCGCCGTGATCGCGATGTCGTGGCTGCCCAGGAAAGCGACCTCATCGGCCGTGACACCGCCCGGGATGTTCGCGGCCATAAGAATCTGCCCTTGCTGCACCGAAATATCGAGACGGACGTCGTAAGGAGCGGGCAGGCCTGGATCGCTCAGCGAAACGCCCGAGATCGCCACCGTTTGCCCACCGACCGCGTGCGCGGGAGCTGTTGGTACCGTGATCGTCAACGGACCGACGTCAATGATCGCGATACTCACGTTGCCGATATTGCCGACGCCGTCATTGGCCGCAACGGTGACGGTGTCTGGCCCGACGTAGCCGTTCGCCGGCTGGTAACTAAAGTCGAGATCTTCGAGCGTGGTGTTAATCGCATCCAAGGGTGCGGTCACAACGACCATGCTTGTTCCGTTGCCCGAAACCTGGTCGGCCGACAACCCGCCGTACATCGACAGGGGAACGGTAATTGTCCCATGAGATGCCGACAATGTGACCGTGACGTTGTTGCCGGTTGGGAAGCCGGGGTCGCTTATCCCGAGCGAAAGTAACTGATCGCCCTGGGGCGCGACGAGTATCGGCGACGTGGGCACGTTGTTGAACGAGATCGGGCCCGCCAGGCTCAGCTGTACGATGGCGCTGGCGACATTTTGCAGCGAATCTTCGGCCGTGATGGAAAGTTGATCGGGGCCTGCAGCACCGCTCAGGGGCGCGTACGACAAGCCATGTGCGTCGGCCAACGTGGCATTGATTGCCGAGAGTGGCGCCAGCACCGTGACGAGATTCGTACCGTTGCCAAGAATCTGCGCCGCCGTGATTCCGCCAGCAACACTCGTCGAGAGGGTGAGGCGACCGTGCTCGACCGAGAAGGTCGTTACCACATTGGCCGACGGTGACGCGACCGCTTCCACCAGCGAAATGCCGCCGAGCGGCGTCACGCCCCCACCGACAGGGACGGGACTCAAGGGAGCCACGATGGAAAGTGGCGGACTGACCGATACCGCAATGCTGGCCGAACCGGTTTCTCCCCCAGCATTCTCCGCTGAGACGTCTATCTCATCCGAGCCGATGTAGCCGCTAAATGGAGTGTACGACAGCCCATTTGCGGCCGAGAGCGTGGCATTGATCTCGTCGAGTGCCCCCTGAAACATGACGAACGACGATCCATTGCCAAAAATCTCATTGCTGGTCGCGCCGCCTGGAACGGTTGTCGAGAGAGCGAGAATGCCGTGCGGCGCGGTTATTGTCACGTCATAAAATTGGTTCGGTTCGTCAGTATTCTGGATGGAAATTCCGGCGATCGGCTGCGACGAGTTTGCGATGACCTGGAGGAAAGGGGGCGCGGTAACGAAGATACCAGTGCCGAGATTGATTGAGGCCGTCGCGGTATTGCCGACAGGATCGGTGGCCTGGATAAACGCAAAGTCGCGGCCGACGAAGCCTGCGTCAGGCGTATACGACAGGCCATTAGAGGCAGCCTGTGTATTGTTAATTTGGTACAGGGGCGCCGTGATCGTGACGTTGTTGGTACCGTTTCCGGTAATCTCGGCCGGATTCAGTCCACTGATCACATCGGTCGCGACATTGAGCGTGCCATGCAGCACCGATAGCGTCACGGTGACGTTGCTACTATCGCTCAAGCCAAACTCGGAAACCGTGACACCCGTGATCGGCGTGGGAAGACCCGGAGTTACCGGTAGCTGATTCCGTGCTAATTCGACGGACAGGTCACCAAGGATCGAGAACGTCGCCTGCTCCGTGTCGCTGTTGCCCGCGCTGTCGGTCGCAGCGAGGGTTAGTGAATCGATGGCGATGACCCCGATTAATGGCGTGTAAGTCAGGCCGCTCGCCGCGGCCAAGGTCGCATTAATTTGGCTCAGAGTAGCCGTGACGGTGACACTACCTGTGCTGTTGCCAGTGACTTGGCCGGCCGTGACTCCACCGGTCACCGCTGTACTGAGCGCGATCGTTCCCTCTGCTGCCGACAAAACAACCGTCACATTGTCGGTGGATGGCAATCCAGGATCGACAATCGAGGCTCCCGTAACGGTCGTGGAGCTGTTAGCGCGAACGTACGCGCTCGCGGGCAGATTGACGCTTAAGGGGCCAACGACGCTGATCGTTATTGTGGCCGCGATCGTACTCTGCAGCTGATCGTCTAGCAAAAGTGAGAGCGTGTCCGGGCCGTGGAAGCCGGTGTTGGATCGGTAGCGCAGTCCGTTCAAGGCAGCGAGCGTGGTGTTGAGCTGCGCCAGCGTTCCGGTCAATGTGACAAGGCCGGAGTTGTTCCCGCTCACATTTGTCACTCCGCCGGATATGTTCGTGGCGACATTGAGAACTCCGTGCCCGACGGCGATCCTAAGCGTGACGGCGCCGGCGCTCGACACGGACGGATCGACGAGCGAAATGCCTGTGACGCCAATACCAATCCCGGACGGCGCTTCGATCGTACTGGGGGCGTTGATCAAGGCCCCGATGGCGATGGAAAACGCGTTCGAGGCGGAATTGCCGAGCTGATCCGTGGCACCGAGATTTACCGTGTCCGCGCCGCTGTAGCCTGGCGCGGGCGAGTACGTGACGCCGCCGACGGTCGCGATGCCGGCGGGAGCCGCGAGAGTGGCGTTGATTTGGGCCAGGGTCGCCGTGACGACGACGTTGGCCGTGCCGTTGCCGGTGACCTGTGCAGCCGAAACACCGCCTGACACGCTGGTCTTCAGCAGGATCGTGCCGTGTAAGGCACTGAGGCTGAGCGTGACCGTATCGCCGCTGGGTAAGGACGGGTCCGACAGAGACAGTCCGCTAACGGCGAGCGACGTATTCATCGGCGTGGCAAGCGGCGACGTGGGCACGCTGATGAGGAAGTTCGTGACCACGGAAAGCGATATGCTTGCCGTCGCTGTATTGCCCAGTGAATCGCTGCTGGCGATCGCGAGGTTATCCGCGCCGGCGAAGCCGATCGTAGGCGCGTAAACCAATCCATTCGTGGCGGCCAGCGTGGCGTTCGTCGCAGCGAGTGGCGCCGTGATAGTGACGCTCGAAGTACCATTGCCAGTAATTTGCGCCGCGGTGATGCCTGCCGCGACATTCGTCGGCAGCGTGATCGTGCCGTGGGCGACGCTGAACGTTGTCGTCACGTTGGCGAAAGCCGGCAGGCCCGCATCGGTAATCGACACTCCCGGAATCGCCAGCGACTGATTTGCCGTAACTTGCTGACTTCCCGGCACCTGCACATTCATGGAGCCGGTCACGGTGAGCGTGAAGGCCTGCGCGTCGCTCAAGCCGCTATTCCGGTCGTCCGCGTGCGCCACCAGGTTCAAAGTGCCCGAGAAGCCCGCCTTGGGGGTCAAGGTCACGGTGGCCGTGTTATTCGCCCCTGGCGTGACAGTTACGGTGACGTTCTGCGGCGCGGGGTAGGGAGCCTGGCCGAAGGGGTTCTGGTCACCGATGCTAAATGTCGGCGAGCCAAGCGTAGCGGCTTCTGTTGCCGAAATCGTGAACTGAACCGACTGCCCCGCTTGCGTCGTGAGATTGCTGATCGGGTTCAAGGACAGGTATGAATCGCCACTGCTAACAGGCAGGACGCTGACGTTAAACGACTGTTGCTTCGAGGAGCTATCCGAACCCGTGGCGGTAACCGTGACCGTCGCGTTGCCCGTGAAGCCGGCCGGCTCCGCGATCTGCAGGACGGCGTTTTGGTTGTCGTTGTTGATGATCGTGGCCGAGGTAATCACGACCGGCGTATTGGCATAGTCGAGATCTTGTCCTTGTGCCGTCGTCGGCACGTGCTGAATCTTGCTGTACACGCCGCTGGGGTCGTTGAGAAGCTGACCGAAAATCGTATAGCCATAATTCAGGAACTGCGGCTCCTGGGCAAGTGGTACGCCCGGTGCCATCACAAAGATCTCGGTGGACGCCGTCTTCTGGCCGGTCAACGGATTGGTCGACGCCGCCATCGCCAGCACGCCCGGCGAATTGAAGGCGACGTTCACGTTGTATTCGTTCGGCAGCGTGGGGCCTGTGACCGTTGGATTCGTGTTGCTCGGCGGAAGGAGGCCTCCCTGAATCAACGAGAAGCTCGGGTCGGTCTCCATCCGGTAGAACGACGCGGTGTCGAAGATGCCGTTGTTGACGTCGTTGATGATTCCTTGCACCGTCTGCGGGGCCAGATTCTGGAACAGGACGAACGTCAGAGTGCCGCTGAACGCGTGACCCTGCGCATCGGTCCCCGCCACGTTCAATACCAACTCGGGATTGCCGGTAAGCACGGTCGCCGTGACGCTCGAGTTCGTGGTGGTGGCCGTGTACGTGATCGCCTGGCCCGGATCGCTGGCCGTGAGCGGGACGTATAGATCCTTGCCCGACGGAATGTTGTAGCCCGAGTTGGTCTCGGGCCCCGTGATTTGGTTGAAGGTGACCGTCAGCAGGCGACGATCTTCGAGCGGTTCGCAGCGGAGCGCGCGGAAGGCGATGCCCGCGGAACCGGGTGCGAAGAGCGCACGGAGTTTGCGAACTCTAGCCTTGCGGAAGCCAAGGATGCCCATCTCTTGTCCCTTGAGAAATGAATCAGCAGAGGCATGAAGCCGCGTCGTTTAACAACGTGCGTGGCGGCGAAGAAATCGACGCGCGACATGCCTGCCCGCGCGCTGCTCGCGCCGGCCGGCTAAACGCCACGAAGCCCCCTGCCAAGGCTGCCGTGGCATGATCGAAGAACTCTGGCCCGGCCGCGAACCTCCTCACCGCCACTCGAAGAGCACCCCCATTTACGGGTGGCAGCGAGTGGAATGCAAGTGAAAAGTCTGTTTAGATACAAACGGAAGCGGCAGCCGGGTTTCGAGCATCACTGTTAACGCGAATGACTCGGCTCCTGGAGTGGCCTCGTCCCTGTTGCGTTGGGCTGCAAAAGGGCTGTCACACGCTCCAGGGCCGCCGCGCCCGGCATCCCACGCGCGATCCCAAATTAGCGCCGCCTCTGCCCGACGATAAATCCGACCAGACCCAAGAGCGCGACGGCTGTCATGGACCAAGTGCCGGGTTCAGGCACCGACGACGAGTAGGCAACAATCTGGCCGTCAAAGGTCTGCGAGACGAAGAGACTGTCAATCGTGAAGTGTATGGGAATCGTCAATTTGTAGCCATTTCCATAGGGCTGCACGGTGCCTTGCAACGACGCTTGATTCACCGTCGTGGCCCCGGTCAGATTTAGGGACGACGTTGAACCTTGCGCGATATAGTCCAGTCGTCCTGCCAACGTGCTGAAGGAAAGCCCCGTGGCACTGAAGTTACCCTGCCCGTCGATGGGCATCACCGACGTGGCCGACTGGGAAAAATCGAGGTCGCGGTAAGCGCCATAAGCCGGTTGCCCGCTGAGAGTGGCAGCGTCGCCAAACTGAGCGGGAGTATTGCCGGGGATGAATGGGCCCGATTGGGGGACCGGCGCCACGTGCCCGCCGGCAAACAACGTCAGTTGATTGGCAACCGAGAGGTCGGCGAACAAAGTTCCCTGCAATTGCGTCGTCAGCGAGCCGGGCAGTTGTTCTTGGATCGTCGTGCCCAAGGCCGTGCCCGACAGCGTAATCGAGCTCTCGGCAGGGCTGATGACGAATTGAGTCGCCGGTACGCTTCTTTCGACGACGCCATAGACTGGTCCTACCCAGGGATACAGGGGCGTCGGACTATCAATGATGTCGTGCCACTTCGTAGCATTCTCGCCATTACCGAGATTGCCGCGGGCGATGAAGACCCATCGCTCGGGACCGAGGTTGGGTTGGTTGAGTGCCGTGTCCCAATTCGTGTAAGTAACCGGTTCGCCGTCTGCCCAGGTAAAGTTGTTGTCGAAGTCGCTGTCGTTAAAACCGATCCATAGATTTCGCTGGCCTGCGCTGAACGTGTTAAAGAGCCAAGTGTTTTCGGCAGCGTTTCTGACCGTCGCCAGGTTGCCACCCAGCGATTGTGCCTCGGCTTCTGACGCCGACCAGGTGTTAGCACTGAGAAGGTAGTAAACGTGGCCGTTGGCAGGATCGACGGTGGGGCCGCTAATGACAGCGGCTGACGAGGAAGAAGCGCAGCACGCCATGAATGCAAGAACCGCGCGGAGTTTAGCGTTCATTAGACCCTCCTCTGGAACCAGTAATGTCTGGTGCATGCGCGCAGCGGCGCGGCACACAGGGACTTGTGAAAAAGAAAACTTGGCGATGTCGCAGCCCGGCGGGGCGCGTGATCATGCACAAGTTCGGGGCGAGCTCACTAGCGGGCTCCGAGATTACCGCTCATGCGGCCGATGACAAGTCACGGTATGTTAAGTTACCGACTGTCGGTCCGCAAGAAATCGATTGGTCAATAGGGCGGCGGATCGAGAACATTGATCGAAAAGCAGTGCGGGCCGGCCGGGTGGTTCCAGAAGACACGCGCATCGGCCTGACGCTCGCGCGAGAATGTTGCGCACAGCTCGTACGTCGTCTCGCCCGTTACCGTGAATTGGTACGGCTCGGCGGTTTCCGGGTCGAGCGGATTTAATCGTTGATCACGAGCACGCTCGGCCGCCTCGACCAGCGTCTTGGGTAGAGGTTCCTTGAGCGTTTTTTTTCTTTGTCGTTTTGATCGACGACCATCAACTGAATTTCTCGGGCGATGGTTCGCAGATCGTCGAGGCGTTGCTCGTCAAAGCGTTCGAGCCGGCGCAAGGCAGGCGAACCGGCCAGCACGAATCCCCAGGTAATCGTCGCGGCCACGACCGCCGAAGCCAGAAGCGCAAAGCCGGCATGGAATCTGGTATTCATCCCTCGGCCTTTCCTTCCGCGCGCAACGTCAGAGCCAAGTAAATGAACAAGGCGCCGACGACCACGAGCAACGCCGCGACCTTGAGCAGGAACCGAACCGTCAGATCCCCCTCGACCACGTAGAACACGACCGTGATCACGTCGGCCATGATCGTGACAGCGCCGACGAACAGCGTCAGCGACGACAGCCATCGCCGCACGCCGCCTCGCGACTTTTCCGGCGAGTTGCGAATCTCTCCAAGCAGGTACCACCACACCAGCAAGTACAGCGGAAAGGAAGCAATCAACGTCGCCAGCGCGACGCGGATGCCCGAGAGAGCCGCCTCGATCATGTAGCTCGACGTTCTGGCGGCCGGGTCAGGGAAGGCAAATTCAATGTACGTGAACAGCAAGTAGATCAGGCTGATCGCCGAGGCATACATCGCCGTGAACACCAGCAGATGAAAGAAAGCGTCGCGGGCTGAGCCCACGCCTGCGGGTTCGGGAATCGGCGCGGCCAGCTCGCGGGTGGCCAGGGCCTGGGCGATCTCCTTTTCTTTCCAACCCGACGCGCGCAGCAGCAAAAACACCGTCGAAGCGTCCATGCCGCGCTGCCGCGCGAGATCGACGAACTGCCCTAGCTTATCCGCCATAAAGGCTCTCGGCTGACACCGGCTACGGTGCGTCTACGCCACCACCGATCGATCGTGGTGCTCAGGGCGAAGTTACCCGATTTGAGGGAACGGTGTACAGCCTGGTCTCATCCGCAGGACAGCTCCCTTTTTTGGCGTTTTTTTGGGGGATTGACATGTTCCTGGCGGTGCCAGACACTATGGTGTCCTGAGGGCTCCCAGGGCTCCCGCGCGAATCGGATGAGGCAGGTCTTTTTGAGGAGGCCGTTCCCATGACGCTCCTTCATCGAAGGCGGTGCCCGGCGGCTTTCACGTTGGTCGAGTTGTTGGTGGCCATCGCTGTGATGGGAGTGCTGCTTGCGCTTCTTTTGCCGGCGGTGCAACAGGCGAGACAATCGGCCCGGCGCGTTACCTGCCTGTCGAACTTGCACGAGTGGTCGGTGGCGCTACAACACTTTGTCGAGATTCACGACGGCTATTTGCCGCGTCGCGGTCAGGGCGTGCAGCAGACATCGCAACTAACGCGCCCCGATGACTGGTTCAACGCCCTGCCGACGTACATGGAGCAGCGTCCCTATAGCGAACTATGGCAGCAGGGCATTCAGCCGCGGCCTGAACAGGCCAGCGTTTGGAATTGTCCTGAAGCGCTCGACACCGGACAAACGATTTTTTTCGCCTACGGCATGAATATGTGGTTGTCGACCTGGAATGCACCCCAGCCAGACAGCATCGAAAAGGTGGGGCCCACGTCGACCATGGTCTTCATGGCGGACGGGCCCGGGCCGTATTGCTCGATTCTTCCCTCGAAGCAGCCGTACAGCCCCGTGGCGCGCCACGGGGGCTTGGTGAACATTGCGTTTTTGGACGGGCACGTCACGAGCCTGTCCGGTGATCTGGTCGGCTGTGGCGTCGGTGATCCGCAATTGCCCGACGTGCGCTGGGTCGTCCCGGGCAGCGTTTGGACCGGCCCTCCGTACTAACGGGACTACCTCCGTACTAACGGGACTAACCGGGCGTTTGTAAACCATCGAGAAAAGCCACTGCCTCTTTCCGGTATCCCCGCCCCTCTTAAGGCGCCGCTAATGACCGCTACCTAGCCACCAGGCGATGTGAGTACACGATTGGTGTAACGCACGAATCGTGTCGCAGCGCAGCCCGCTAGGCTACGGCGTCCACGTTTTTGGGGTTTCTCCTTGCCGGCCATTGGTCCGGCATCTCCGCGCGGACTCCGTCGACGGCACAAATCTCGCTTCGATCAGTTCGATCGACCGCAGTGTGATCCGTGCGCTTGCGCTTCCATCACGCCCCGGCCCGGCAATCACAAAATCGATTTCGAATTCACCACGGAACCTTACACCACAAGAAGAATTGACCCAGTCAAGGGAGCTAAGCTAATGCAACTTTGGAAACTAACCGTCGCCGTTTTGGGAATTTTTTGCCTGTCGACCTCGGCGCAGGCCGTGCAAACCATCATCGGCGGCGGCTCGGATTCGAACATCGCCACCGACGTCAAAGACAACACGATCTTTCAAAACAACGTCAATAACAGCGATGGCGGCGGTCCTGGCATGTTTTCCGGCACCAACGGCGCCAGCTCGCCGCGTCGCGGGCTGATCGAGTTCAACGTCGCGGGCAACATTCCCGCGGGCTCCACGATCACGAGTGTGCAGCTCGTTCTGTTCCTCGGCCAGGTTGCCGGCTCCGGCGGTGGCGGCGGCGGTGGCGGTGGAACCAGCATCGGACTGCACGACGTTTTGAAGGCATGGGGCGAAGGCACTGCCGGCTCGGGCAACACGAGCATCGGAGGCACGGGCCAAGGCTTTGCGGCCGGCACCGGTGACGCCACCTGGAACGCGTCGGCCTTTCCCAGCACCCTGTGGACGAATCCAGGCGGCGACTTCGCCGCGGCTTCGAGTGCCACGATCGCGATCGGCACGACGCTGAATGCGGCCAACACCTGGGGCTCGACGGCCGCGATGGTGGCCGATGTGCAAAGCTGGTTGGATAATCCGTCCGGAAACTTTGGTTGGGAACTCGTCAACACCAATGAGACCAGCCCGACGACGTTCAGCGCATTCTGGACCAAGGAAGCCGTTACGGCAGACCTGCGGCCGCAATTGATCGTGAATTACACGCCCGCGCCTGAGCCCTCGACCGTAGTGCTCCTGGTGGTTGGCTGCGTCGCCGCTGCAGCCTCGAAAGTGCGGAAGCGCTTTGCCTGATTGATCGGTTGGTGGACGGCCGCCGGCAGTCAGGCGGCCGTCCAGTGATCGAAGCGTGCGTTGGTCGTTTGCGGAACAAGGTTGTAGGGAGTCCGTTGTGAACTGGTCCTTGCTGAGGAATGTCGCCGCACTGGCGATCGCGCTTTCTGCTGCCAGCGTTGCCCAGGCGGCCGTCGCCGTGATCGGCGGCGCCAATGACGTCAATATCGATACAGATGTTCGCGATGCGACCATTTTTGGGAACCCGCTCGACGTCAACAACAGCAACGGCGCCGGTCCAGGAATGTTCGCCGGCACCGACGGTAACGGGGCGACGTTGCGAGGATTGATTCAGTTCGACATTGCTGACAATATTCCGGCCGGCGCCACGATTTTCGGAGTGCAATTGGATCTTTCACTCGGGAAGGTGGCCGGTTCAGGGGGCGGCGGGGGACCAGGCGCAGGCACGGCAACCTCAACCATTGGCCTGCATAAACTTTCCACCGCATGGGGAGAGGGAACGACCGGAGCAGGGCTCACCCAGATCGGCGGCACCGGTCAAGGCTTTCCGGCCGGCCCAGGCGATGCCACCTGGAATGGCCCGAGCTTCCCCAACACATCGTGGACGACGCCCGGCGGAGATTTTTCGCAAACCATCAGTGCTAGTGTGACGGTAGGAACGGTCGTCAACACCGTGTCCACTTGGACGTCGCCGACGATGACGGCCGACGTGCAAGGTTGGCTCAACAACCCGTCGACCAATTTCGGTTGGGAATTGGTGAATTCCGACGAGACCGATACGCGAACGTTCCGCGCATTCTGGACGAAAGAAGCGGCGGACCCCACGACACGCCCACAACTGGTCGTGACTTACGCCGCGCTTGCCGGAAACGTGAACGGTGATGGCATCGTCAATTCCCAAGACCTGGCCCTGATCTCCAGCGCCTGGTTGAACACAGGCGTAGGGGGGCCGGGCGATGCAAATTTTGATGGAATCGTCAATTCACAAGACATCGCCCTTGTTTCGTCGAACTGGCTGGCGACCTCGCAGCAGGGGGCTACGGTGCCGGAGCCCTCGACGATCGTCTTGAGCGTACTTTGCGCGCTAGCTTTCCTGCCAGCGCCCAGGCGATTTGCAAGTCGTCGACGGGCCGCATGGTGATGGGCAAGTGCGCGATGGTTTTTGTGACTTCAAGAGATTGAAGGCTTATTCACTTGATTCGCGCCCAGCGCGATCTGTAACATACTCCTTCTATCGTAACGGCCTGGCGCAAGAGCTGCCGGGTTATCAGGGGCGGAGCAAGCTACTGAGCCACATCTAACAGCGGGCAGTGGGTCGTCGATCGGTTTATCGCGCCCAGGGCAAGCTTCTTGCGGCCAATTTGGCTGCGGCATCAGCTCGATCGAAGCATCGTGCCATTCATTTCCTTCCTACGGAGCAGAGAATATGCGGGCAGGTCCCATCGTTCTCATTTTGACGGCGCTCGTTGTTTCGAGGGCAAGCGGCGTCACTTACACCACGCTCGACAATCCCGCGGGAACGAGTACCACATTGACGGGAATCTCGGGCAACAACATCGTCGGCTTCTACGTCGACTCCTCCAACGTCAATCACGGCTTCCTCTACAACGGTTCCACCTTTACGCCGCTCGACGACCCACTGGCGGGAACCGGTGCGTCACAAGGCACGTTCGCCGAGGGCATCGACGGCAACAACATCGTTGGATATTACGTCGACTCCTCCAATGTTGATCATGGCTTCCTCTACGACGGCTCAACCTACACCACGCTCGATGATCCCGCGGGTACCGGGACTCAGGCCTATGGCATCTCGGGGAACAAGATCGTGGGGGCTTCGAACGTCTCCAGCTTGTTCAGCGTGAGCGGGTTCCTCTTCGACGGCACGAATTATTCCCCCATCAACGACCCGCAGGGCCTCGAGGGAACGATCGCCTACGGCATCTCAGGCAGTACGATCGTCGGCTCGTTTCAGCCCTTTCAACGTGGATTCACGTACGACGGTTCGACGTACACGACGATTAACGGTCCCCCGTCGGCTGACTTGTCGCAGGCGCGCGGCATCTCGGGCGATAAAATCGTCGGCAGTTATTTAGACAATCCAACCGCCTTCGGATTTGTTTACGACGGTTCCCACTACACGAAGGTGGCCGACCCGCTCGCCACGGGCGATACGCAGGCTCTCGGCATCTTTGGGAATACGGTGGTTGGATTTTATGAGGTAGGAAACGTCGACCACGGCTTCATGGCAACGGTGCCCGAGCCGTCGACGGCTGCGCTCTTGATTCTCGGTGCGCTGGGCGTGGCCACCTTGATGCGTCGAAAGCCAAGACCAATTATCTAGCCGCATAACCGGTCGCCATGAACCAGTTAACGGAGTGGAAAGATGGATCACTCGCTGACGACGACGGCCTTCACACTGGATGGGTATCAGATCGTCAAGAATCTTGGAGTGGTGCGCGGCATCGTGGTGCGTTCGCGATCCGTGTTCGGCACCCTGGGAGGTTCGTTACAAACCCTCTTCGGTGGGAACATTACCCTCTTCACGTCGCTGTGCGAGAAAACCCGTTCCGATGCCTTCGAGATGATGGTCGAGCACGCCGAACAACTGGGGGCGAACGCCGTGATTGGAATTCGCTACGACGCCACCGAACTCATGCAAGGCGTCTCGGAAGTGCTGTGCTACGGAACAGCCGTTCGCGTGGAACGCGGTTGAAAACAGCGGTGTCGGCTCCGCCCATAAATGGGGTAGATATTTCACTACAGGTGCCGGTCGCGGCTGGCCTGGCGGCGGTGCGTGCTTATCGGATTTGACTGGATCAGTTTACCATGTTCCGACCGGTTCGGCTGCTTCATACGCAATCGCCGCGAGAGAAGGAAATTGAATCGCGCGATCGTTAGTAAAGTCCGCACGAGGAGCAATTGAACAACCGTCGCTAGAACAAAGTCGAGTGCGCCGAGCGGTGCCACTACCCCGCGCATCATCTCGTCAGCCAGGTGATATGCAAAGGCGAGGTACGTCGGACCGAAAAGCGCTAAAAACACAAGTGCGAGCATCCACAGCCCCGGCTCGCGCCTCCATCGTTGAAACGTTGCGCCGCACGCGCCCAGTGCGACAAGGAAAATACCAGCCGCTCCAAAGGATTCGGTGCAGACGCCGACGACAAGCAAGATCGCCCCAAGAACCATGCACCAGCGATAGTGCCTCACGAGAAAATCGAGCGTAAGTGGCTGTGCAAGAATCATAGTCCCCCGGCGCGTGGATGACGCTTATTCCGATCCTCATCCTAACCGGCACTGCTTCGATCGAAAGCAGTTAGTGTTTATTCGCCGGGCTGACCACGTCTGCGCTCCTCGATATAGCGGATGGCGTCGCCGATCGTGGTTATCCGTACCGCCGCCTCGTCGGGAATATCCAGGTCGAATTCCTCTTCCAATTCCATGATGAGTTCCACTTGATCGAGCGAGTCCGCGCCCAAGTCATTGAAGCGCGTGTTCGCGGTGATAAGATCCGGAGCCACATTGAGCGACTCTGCAAACCGGTTTTGGAATTGCGAAAGAAGGGCCGCGGACTGCCACAAGAGCTGCCCACAACTGGGACAGGGGGCATCGCCGGCCGGATCGGAGTATTCGAGGTTCGTGACAGCACCGCACAGCGAACATCGGCTCGGCAATCCCTCCGGCGTGCGCGAAGAAATGGTCATGGCTGTTCACCTCAAGCCGCCAACTAACACTGTCCCAAACCGGAACCCGCGGCCGGTGTGTTTCGGTGCTGTGGGCATTCAAGCGGTTCTTCCCACGCTTAGCCAATGCGCGAGTATACGCAGCAGTTCTGTTACCAGGTTTACGAGTCCGGTCAGGCAGAGGAACAGGCAGCTAGCCGCGCCTGCTAGTAGCGGAACGAACACGAGCGGCAACATGAGGAATGCTCCGACAACGACCGCCACGATCATCACCAGGTAAACCGCCGAGCAAACTTGAATCACCCGGCGCTTTAGTTTGATCGGAGATTCTAAATGACAGATAACTGTCGTGCGCTCCGGGCCAAAGAACGGTGACGCCACGAGGAGACCGAGGCATAGACCTTGAAAGATCGCCAAAGGCGCGCCGGCAACGCACCACACGATAAATCCGCTCACGCCGCCAACAATGGTAAAGCGAGGAATCGGAGTTAGCAGGGGCGGTGGAATCGTCAGCAACTCATAGTCGAGAAGGCGCTGCACTCGCGCGAGTGGCGACCACATTGTTCACGTCTCCAGTCGAGTAGCGGAGAAACGCGATCCACCGCCACCAATTCTACCAACTCGATGCGGTACGAGTGCCCCGCGCTGGATGACTCGACGGCTGACCTGCATCCCTTGTGGCCCCGCCCAGGCTGCCGTATTCTAGCCGGTAGCTGCACGCGCCCGTGGCGCAACTGGATAGCGCATCGGTCTTCGGAACCGAGGGTTGCAGGTTCGAATCCTGCCGGGCGTGCTTCGACGTTCGTCTTGCTTCCATGCCAAGCGGGCGCTGTCGGCTTGGGATCTTTTCATCAAAGAGGCCTCGCATGGCAACGACCCTCGCCTCGCCTTCGCCCGCCCCCGTGCCATCGCAGCCGGCGCCCGATACAAAGCGCTCCGACTCGATCCGCACCCAGCCCAACGAGCGTCTTTTATCGCTGGACGCTTACCGCGGCTTCATCATGGCGGTGCTGGCAGGAGGTGGGTTCGGCATTTACGACGTGGCCCGCAAAAGCTTTCCCGATGATCCCACCTGGCAGACGCTCGGCTATCACTTTCACCACGTGAAATGGTTGGGCTGCGCGTTCTGGGACTTGATCCAGCCGTCGTTCATGTTCATGGTCGGCGTGGCGATGGCGTATTCGTACGCCGCCCGCCAGTCGCATGGGCAGCCGTATTGGCGGATGCTCGTACACGCCATGACCCGTTCGGTGGTGCTGGTGCTGCTGGGTGTTTTTCTTCGCTCGGGAGGCGGCACGCAAACCAACTGGACGTTCATGGACGTCGTGTCGCAGATCGGGCTCGGCTATACGTTCTTGTTTCTGCTGTGGGGCAAGCCGCGGCTATGGCAAGGCGCGGCGGCCGCCGTGATCCTGGTCGGCTATTGGCTGTTCTTTGCCGTGTATCCGCTGCCGGCCGAGGATTTCGACTACGCGTCGGTCGGCGTCGCGGCCGATTGGCAGCACCTGGAAGGTTTTCGCCAGCATTGGGACAAGAACACGAATCCAGCCGCCAGGTTCGACGTCTGGTTCTTGAATCTCTTCCCGCGCGCCAAGCCGTTCGCCTACGAGTCGTCGGGCTATCCGACGCTGAACTTCATTCCCTCGCTGGCCACGATGATCTTTGGGCTGATGGCGGGCGAGTTTTTGCGCGGCGCACTGCCGAAGTGGAAGAAGTTTTTGATTCTCGCCGGGCTGGGCGTGGCGGCACTGGCGGTAGGCAAAGGGCTCGACCTGGCCGGCATCTGTCCGATCGTGAAAGTCATTTGGACGCCCAGTTGGGCCATCTTCAGCACCGGCTGGACGCTGCTCTTGCTGGCCGGCTTCTTCGGCGTGATCGACGTCCTGGGCTTGCGCCGCTGGAGCTTTCCGCTGGTGGTCCTGGGCATGAACTCGATCCTGGTGTACGTCATGGAGAGCATGCTCAGCGGCTGGTTCCATACGCGGCTGAAAATCCATTTCGGGCAGGACATCTTCGCGCGCGTTTCGGACGCGTTGCACCTGGGCGAAGCCTATGTGCCGATCGTCGAGCACGCTATGGTGCTCTTGGCCATGTGGCTCGTCTGCTTCTGGTTGTATCGGCAGAAAATCTTTGTGCGGATCTAGCACGCCTTTTTCTGGTGCAGGCGTCCCGCCTGCCACCCTACCGCACCGGGGCGAACGCTGCACAGACAGATTCGCGGGCGCGACGCCTGCACGACAAGAAATGGGCTCTGGATGCCCCGCCAGTGCGGCATTGCCACCGAGCGTGGCCCTGGCCCCGGAAATCAGCATCAATTGTGTGACAAAACAGTTAGCGGTCTCAATCGCCGCTCAGTGATGCACGCTCTTCGAGAATTCCGACGTGTTGTTGGCGGAGCTCGTGGCCGTGGCGGTGAAGTACCGTATGCCTGACGGTAATCGGGGCACGGCAATCGTGAACGTGGCCATCCCGACGTTATTCGTGCGAACCGTCACCGAGCCCAGGTACACCTGCCCGTTGGATCCGCCGGAGCTGCTGCCGAAGAGTTCGATGGTGAACGTCGCATTCGGGGTACTTCGCAGGCTGCCCGAGATCTGCACGCCGAAGAAGAACGACCTCACGGTGTTCAGCACGGGCGCCGCCTGGTTGGCGTTGGCGCCCGGCGCCAGGTCGATGCCTAGACCGGCGTTGCTGTAGATCGAGTTTTCGCGCAGGGCATTACCCGTTCCCGACGCAATAGCGACGCCGTCTCCGCCACTGTAAGCGATGACGTTATGAGGAATGGCAGACGACGTACTGCCGATTGTGTTATTCGAACTGGCGACGATTAAGATGCCATTGCCGCCGTTTCCCAGCGCCGCGCCGCCGATGCCAATACCGACGTTGGTGTTGATGATGGTGTTGCCCTGCGAGTTGCGAATTTCGATGCCGTTCCCTGTGTTGCCGCTGACGAACGTCTGCAGTCGCGGGTCGGGCGAGCCGATCGTGTTGCCGGACGTGCCCGATCCCAGCAAGATGCCGTCCAGCGCGTTGGGTCTGGCGGCTGTTCCAGAAATTTCTGTGCCAATGTCGGTGAAACTGATCGTGTTGCCGTATGAGTTGCCGGTGACCGCGATGCCGTTGGCGCCGTTTGCAGAAACGACATTGTGGGGGATGACATCAGCTTTTGATTGCGGGCCGCCGATGATGATGCCGTGAGCGTTGCCATCGATCTCGATGCCGTTCTTCACGTTGCCCATCGGCGTGCCGGTGGTGTACAGTCCGATGATTTCGCCAACGACGCGCACGCTCGATGCGTTGCCGCCGATTTCGATGCCGTCATTGCCGTTCTCGGTTATGACGTTGGTGCGCAGCAGAATGTTATTACCCGTCGAGGTAATGAGTATCCCGTCATGCGCGTTACCAAAATTCGGGTCATCATTGAAGGCGGCCAGGCCAACGAACGAGTTGTACGAGACGAAGTCGCTGGCGGTATCGCGAATCTCGATGCCGTTCTGCCCATTCGTGGCGGTGACGTTCCCCAAGGGGATCTCTCCACCCATCACCGTGCCGGCCGACGATCCGGCGATGAGCACGCCGTCGAGCGTATTGCCTACGGCCGTGGCGTTGTTCGCGCCCATGCCGAAGAAGTTGCCCTGAATCGTCGTATCGTTCGAGTTAAAGACGCGCAGGCCGTTGCCGATGTTACCGCTGATGACGTTATAGAAGACGAACGGGCTTTGGCTGGCGAAGCAGCCCACCAACGAGTTGTTGTTGGCGTTGACGATGGCTACGCCGTCTTTCTCGTTCCCCAGCGCCGAATTGCCGGACGCCGACGTGCCGATGTAGTTGCCGCTGAGTTGGTTTTGCGTGGCCCCGCTGGCGATGAGGACGCCGTCCATGTCATTTCCCGAAATGACATTGCCCTGTGGCGGCTGGACGAACACGCCGTTGGTCGGGCTGTTGCCGCCCGTGGCTTGTCCGCCGATTATGTTGCCTGCCGAAAGCGCGGCCACCATGATGCCGTTGGCCGCGTTGCCGAGGTCCACCGTGCCGGTGATATCGGTGCCGATGTAATTCATCGTAATCTGATTGTTGTTCGCGCCGGAAAGCTCGATGCCATTGCTGCCGTTGCCGCTAATGACGTTCGAGAGCTCGAAGTTGGGGTTGACCAGCGCCTGATATCCGGGCGGAGATGTGCCGCTGAGCACGCCGACCACCGCATCGCCGTAAACCGAATTGGCCGTGGTGTTCGTTCCCGCCGGATTATCGAGCGGCGCCCAAGTCGTATTTCCAAACGTTCCGTCGGCATTTCGAATGACCGTCACCAGGTAACCCTGCACAGGATCCGTCGTCGTTCCGGGCGCAGCGGACGCCGCTAACGTATAGACGCCTTGTTGCGTGCTGCTGATCCCTTCGAAATGCGTAACCAGATCAGGGCCGCCGGGCACGCTGAAGGAGGTCCAATGCGAGAACATGCCGGTGGCGGAATCGTAGTCGACCATGAACCCGGTCGAGAGCGGCTGGTTCTGATTCGTGAGATTGTTGACGAATCCCAGGCTGTAGCCGCCGCAAATTGTGTAGCTGGTGCCGCCGTTGTACCAGATGCCATAGGCGCTATTCGATTTCGAGCCCGGGAACGTAATGTCGGTTATGAACTTGTTCTGGGCGATGCTGTAGATAAAGGCGTGCCCCGGACCGAGCGGGATATTGTCTTCGCCATGGTCGACGGGGTTATCGTAATTGCCCACGATCAAGCCGCCTGCCGTGCTGTGCGCGTACGTGTATGTGGCGCCGGGATAGACGATCGACTGATAGTTCGCCGCGGTCCCAAGATCTGCGATCGTTCCCTGAAAGAGAAAGCTGTTGACGTTGTCGCTCGTGGAGTTGGCATTCTTGTAGGTTCCCACGAGTTGCAACGTCGTCGAATTCAGGACGTTCGGACCATAGACGTTGGTGATATACGTGTTCGTCGACCCGTCGAGGTAATTGACGGGGTAACTGGTGCCGACGCCGTCAATAGTTCCTTGGAACAGCAAGCCTTCGGCGCCCGAGTCTCCGGTGATGTAGTACTGGCCCGCCGTTCCCGTGCCGCGGATGCCGGTTTCGCCCGAGGGCGTGATCGGCATGTTGCTGGTGTCGTAGTACGAAATGTTATTCGCCTGTCCGATGACGTTGGCATTCGCGTTGTCGAGCTTGACGCCGTCCAGCCCATTGCCGATCGCTTCATTGCCGGCGGCATTCGTGCCGATCAGGTTGCCGTTGACGAAATTTTGGCTTGAGCCGGAATTGATCAGCACGCCGTCGGCGTTATTTCCAGAGATCACATTCGGCGTGCCGATGGCGCCGATCCGGTTTCCCGTGGATGCGCTGGTGATCAGGATGCCGTTCTGGCCGTTGGGTACTGCGGCGTTTCCCGTCGCGTCGACCCCCAGAAGGTTGCCGGTGACCAGATTGTCGTCCGAGCCGCTTAGATTGATGCCGTTGCCGGCGTTTCCACTGATGACGTTGCCCGCGATGGTGTTGCCGTCCGAGTTATCGAGCTCGAGTCCGTCGCCGGTATTGGCCGGTGCGGTGGCGCCACCGATACCGATGCCGATGTAGTTATTGGCGATCGCGATGTTGCCGCCGCCGTCGAGCGTTACGCCCGCCCCGCTGGCGCCGACGATCGCCAAAGAGGTCAGCGCAGCACCGGTCGCGCTCGAAGCAAATTCGAGCCCGCCAAAGCCGTTGCAATCCACTTCGACCACGGGCGCCGCCGAAAAGTTGGGCGCTGTATTGCCCTGAATGTCGATGGCATTGGTGATCGTGGGCAGGGCGCCCGAGGTCAGCTCAATCGTGCCCGAGACGCTGAAGTTGATGATTTCACTGCCCCCAGCCGCCTCGGCGTCGAGAATCGCTTGGCGCAGTGAGCCGCTGCCACTGTCATTGAGATTGAAGACGGAAAACGTGCTGAGCGCGAAGCGGCTCTCGAGGTTTTCGACGGCAAAAAAACGCTTCGCTGGTTTTTGTCGCGCGACTTTCTTACGAATACGCGACCAGAACTGGCGGAACATTCTGCGATCCCCCCGGAATGCGTTGTTGAAGCGACTTGCAATTGTGCGCCATCAACGCGAACATGCCGGGCGAAGTGGGCCCGCCGCGGAAAAAATGCCGCGGCGCCGGTAACCGCGACAAAATGCCAGCTCGCGGCTAACCGAGAAAACGCGTTAGGGTCGGTCTGGCTCCGAACTGGTTGAAGCGGCTGCGCAATTCTTGACCAGCTCCGTCGTCGCTATTTCCGGCACAGAATGAGCGGCAGCACCACGCCGAATCTCTCTTGCAAACGCTCCATGTCCGCCAGGTCCGATTCCGTCGGCGCATAACCCTGACCGTGACATTGCACTTGTGCTTCCGGCGACAAGCAGCGGACGCGCCGCGGGCCGATCGAACCCGTCGCGGCAAAGGCTGACGGCGGAAACGGCCAACGACGACCGTCGGGCAGAACAAAGACGCCGAATCCTCGCGCGTCGAACTCAATCGCATGCACGTCGACCGCGCCGAGGCCGTCACGCGCCATGACAAAGTTCGTCGCCGATCCATCGGGACTTCTACGAAATCCCAAGGCGCGAAGCGGCTCTTCGAGCCGCCCGGCGTTCTCGCGGGCGATGATCACATCGAGATCGCCGTGCTCGCGGGTTTGCTCCCCGAGCAGCGCATCCACACCCCATCCGCCGTCGATCCAGAGGTCGATGCCAGCCGACTCGCAGGCCGCGAGAACAACCAGCACGGCTTGCGCGTTCATGATTTCCCCAACGACCGAGAATGCCTGTCAGAGGCTGACAATCGTCGGCCGGATGAGGTTCGGCGCAAACGCGCACGACGAAACCTTCTGCGATAGTAGGGTTGCCAGTACCGACCGGCAGAACGGCCGCCGCCCGCCTATTTCACCAGTTCTTTATCGAACCAGTCGCAGACTTCTTTCACTTCTTCATGGATCGTGGGCCACGGATGACCGCCCCCCGGCTTGACGATCAATTCCGCCGGCACCCCCTCTTTCTTGAGGACCGCCACGAGCAACTCGGACTGCTGCAGCGGAACGAGCGGGTCCTTGTCGCCGTGATAAACCAGAAACGGCGGGAATTGGCCGGTGACTTGATGCGCCGGTGAAATCTTCTTGATCTGCTCGATCACTTCCTCGTCGCTCTGCGTCGTCACTCCTCCCAGGTACAGCAAATTGCCGACCATGCGGCCCGTCACATCCAGCTTGCCCGGCTCGACCTTCAGCTTCCCCCAGTTTGTGAAATCCGTGGGCGGAAAGAAGACCGAGACCGCTTTGACGCGCGTGCTCGCGCGATTCAGCGGGTTGCGATCGTCGGGATTTCCGTCGTCGGCCGTGGCCGCGCACAAGCAGGCCAGGTGACCGCCCGCCGAAGCGCCGGTGAGGCCGAGGCGATCCGGATCGATCTTGTAATCCTCGGCGTGCGTCTTGACCCAGCGAATGCCCGTCTTCAGGTTCTGCAGCATTTCCAGCGCGGTAAACCGGCCGCGCGAGCCCGGACGAACGGCGAAAACCGTATAGCCGCGACCGCAGAAGGTATCGAACATGCGGGCCCGCTTGTGATCGTTGATCTTGCCGCGGTCCGAATACCAGGCGCCGCTGGCCACGTCAACGATCCCCAGCCCATTGCTCTTTCCGGTCGGCGTGAAAATATCCATCAAGAGGCCGATGCCGTCGATGTCGGCGAACACGACGTCCTGTTGCTGCTTGTACGGGGACTCTGCTTTTGCCGGCGCGTCGGCCAGCCGCGCAACACCGCCAGGGGCGTCCTCTGCCGAGCAGACGCGGTTCGACGACAAGGTGACGAGTGCGGCGGCTACAAGCAAATAGGCGACGGGCGAGAAAGTGCGTTTCACGGCGGGGCTCCTGCAAGGGCGGTAAGAGGCCAAGGGCATGGGGTAAATCGCCCGATCGCCCGGTCCCGCAAAAGCCGGCAATCAAGGCAGTGGAACAGTATTGTGAATGATCGTCTCCGGCGGGTCAAATCGCCCCCTGCTAGGGCTGAAAGGGCTCATCAGTGCTCCGACGCTCGCTGGCTTCCCATCGTTCCGCGGTCTGCCCATCCGTCGATGCCCTCGGGATCGATCCAGGGGGTTAATCTTTGGCAAGCTGTGTCGGTCTTTCGTGTCGCAACACTTGCCGCCGCATCCGGGGCAAGGTACCAAGGTAATTGTCGCACCGTGATTCAGTCGGGGCGTGTATATATGGTTAGGGATTCTACGCATGACCAGCAAGACGCTGCCGACCGCGCGCAATGAGGTATTGCACACCCCGCACGGCGATGTGCTCGGCACCAGCTACCGGTGGCCGGGCGGACAATACTGTGCCATTCACACCAACCGCGGCCTGGTCGGTTGCGGCATTTATGACGTGGCGATTGCCGGCGAGTTCGGCCTGGCCGTGGCTATCGCCCGTGGCACCCCCACGAAGCCGCTCTGCGAGCCCGAGGACCTGTACCACGCCAAGATTGTCGAAGTCAGCGAGCCAGCAAGGCAGATGGGCATCGAACCCGGCATGACCGGCTTGGACGCGCTGGCCAAACTGCTGACCGCCCGCTAGAGTCCATCGTCCTGCCCGGCAACACGTTATATTGCACACACTCCCGCCGCGAATCCGAACACCGACCATTCAACTCTCTTCGGTTTACGAAATCTATGAAGCGCTCACCGGTCCGACTGATTGCTGCCCCCTACACGCCGTTTACCCGCAATCGCGAGCTCAATCTCAGCGTGATTGACGAGCAGGCGGAACTGTTCGCTACGAATGAGCTGTCGGGCGCGTTTGTCTGCGGCACGACGGGCGAGAGCATGTCGATGACCATCGCCGAGCGCTGCCAGGTGGTCGAGCGCTGGATCAAGGCCGCGGCCGGTCGCTTTCAGATCTTCGTACACGTGGGGCATACTTGCCAGCGCGACTGCATCGAGATGGCCGAGCATGCCGTGGCGCACGGCGCCGCCGCGATCGCGGCGATGGGACCTTGCTTTGCCAAGCCGGCCGATGCCGAGATGCTGGCCGATTTCTGCGCGCCGATCGCGGCCGCGGCGGCCGACTTGCCCTTCTACTACTATCACATTCCGGTCATGACCGGCGTGAGTATGCCGATGGCGCACTTCATGAAAGTCGCCGGCCGACAGATCCCGAACCTCGTGGGCCTGAAATACAGCCACGACGACCTGGTCGACCTGGCCGCGTGCGTGTCGCTGGACGATGGACGTTTCGAGGTGCTGTTCGGCAAGGACGAAATCCTGCTGGCGGCCCTGTCCCTGGGTGTCCGCGGTGCGGTCGGCAGCACTTACAATTTCATGACGCCCCTGTATCAGCGGGTGATCCACGCCTTTGACGCGGGCGACATGACCTTGGCGCGCCGCGAGCAGATGCGCGCCGTAGAATTAGTCAGAGCCTTGTTGCGTTTCGGTCCCTCGTTCATGGCTGCCGGCAAGGCCGTCATGAGCCGGTTGGGAATCGATTGTGGTCCGGTCCGTTCGCCCTATCGGCCCTTGACTGCCGAACAGCTAAGCCAGCTTGACGAGCAACTGACGCGGCTGGGCTTCGACGACTATTGCTCCAGGACGACCTCTACGCCGCCGCGCAGCGTCGCCCGACCGACGCGGTCCGTCAGCGCGAACTAGATCGACTGCATGGTTTGCGAAATGCTGGCAAGCGCCGCGTGGTGGCTCAGCGAGGCGAGGAAACCATGAGGCAGCCAGCGCCCCGATCAGCGGCGAACGCCCCCAAGGATCAGGCTCCAACTGTCCAAGGGGCCGGCAGCGGCGCCGCATCGCTCGTCACACTCGAGACGATTGACCGCGTGGCAATCCTGACGTTGGCCAATCCCGCGCGTCGTAATGCTCTCAGTCGCGAGGTGCTGACGGCGCTCGGCGATCGTCTTCGTGCTATCGGCAAGGACTCTGCCATCAAGTGCGTGATTCTGCGTGCCACGGGATCGGTTTTCAGCTCGGGGCACGACCTGCGCGAAGTTGCCGCCGCCAACCGGCAAGAGGCGGAATCGCTCTTCGCGTTGTGTTCCGAGGTCATGGAATTGATCCCCAGGCTGCCGCAACCGGTAATTGCGGAAGTCGATGGGCTGGCCACCGCGGCCGGCTGCCAGTTGGTCGCCACGTGCGACCTGGTGGTTGCCGCCGAGACGGCTTCTTTCGCCACGCCCGGCGTGCGGATCGGCCTGTTTTGCTCGACGCCCGCCGTAGCCTTGTCGCGCGCCGTGAATACCAAGAAGGCGATGGAGATGTTGCTCACGGGCGAAGCGATCTCGGCGGCCGAAGCGGAGCGCATCGGACTTGTGAACCGCGTGGTGCCACGCGAGCGGCTTGCCGACGAAACGCTACGGCTCGCACTGCACGTTGCCACGGCCAGCGGAGAAACGCTGGCCCTGGGGAAGCGGACTTTTTACGAGCAACTGCCGCTTGATCGGCGGCAAGCATATGCGGTGGCTGAGCGCGCGATGGTCGAGAACGCTGCTCTACCAGATGCCCACGAAGGCATTGGCGCGTTTCTGGAGAAGCGCGCGCCGCAGTGGCGCAGCTAAGACGCTATTCAGGTTGGGTGCCCCTGGTGACTTGCCCACCAGTGCGGATCCTAGATAAACACTGGTAGACAAGCTGCCAGCGGCACGCTTGTCGGTCGCCGTACATGCACGCCCATAGCTAGCGCTGTATCATGATGGGCGTGTCCCAGCATGGCCCATTGACAACCCTCTTTCATTTTTCCGTGGCGGAAGGATGACTTCGATGATCAACACCGATCCGGCAACGATCGTTCGCAATCAGGTCGCAGAGAACAACGCGGAAAAGGAATGGGTCCTCGAGATCGCCAATTCCGCCGAGGCTCGCCGGGAGCGGGTCAAGCTGGCGGCGGCATATCGCATCATCGCCCGGCACGGGCTCGACGACGGATTGGCCGGCCATATCAGCTTGCGCGTGCCCGGCGCTCCCGATTACTTCTGGGTTAACCCGTTCGGCAAGATGTTCAGCGAAGTGACGGCCGAGAATCTGGTGCTCGTCAATAAAAAGGGCGAAATCATCGACGGCTGGCCCATGATCAATCAGGCCGGCTTTTGCATTCACGCGGCCATTCACCATGCGCGGCCCGACGTCAACTGTGCTTGCCACACGCATCCGCCAGCAGGCTCGGCCTATAGCGCGCTGGGAATTCTGCTCGATCCGCTCGAGCAGACCGGTTGCTCGTTTTTCGAAGACCACGCTATCTACGTCGATTACACGGGCATCGTGCTCGACGAGAAGCAGACCGTCGACATCACGACGGCGCTCGGCAACAAACGGGCCTTGATACTGGCCAACCACGGATTGCTGACGACAGGCCCATCGGTCGAGCAAGCACTGCTCGACATGCTCGACATGGAACGCACCTGTGCCGTGAATCTTCGCGCCATGGCCACGGGCCGGCCGCTGCAAGTCGTTCCGCCCGAGGTGGCGCGGCAAAGCCGCTCGGTGTTAACGCAGCCCATGCGCTACCCATTCCAATGGGAAGCCGTCGTGCGGCAGCTCGATCGTCACGAGACGGACTACGACCCATGGCGGGCGAAGTAATCTCCTCGGCTAGCTCGGCTTCGAAGAAACTAGCCACAGAGGTGTCAGAGTGCACCAAGAGAAACGCAAAAGGATGCAGAATGATGAACAATGTGATGAACAATGAGCGAGGGCCCTTCCTCGTGACTCATCATTTTGCATGCATCATTCTGCATTTTTTCTACGGCAGCGTTTCGCTCAAGACTTTCTTGGCTTGTTCGGCGCGGTAGTCGTGCAGCTTCTTCGTTAACTCGGGCCGGCTCGTTGCCAGAGCCGCAACGGCCAAGAGCGCCGCATTGATGACGCCCGGCTTGCCGATGGCCAGCGTCCCCACCGGGATGCCGGCCGGCATTTGCACGATCGCCAGGAGCGAATCAAGACCATTCAGGGTCGTGCTCGGGATCGGCACACCAAGCACGGGGCGAACCGTGTGCGCGGCCACGACCCCCGCCAGGTGCGCGGCACCGCCAGCCGCCGCGATCCACACTTCCACGCCGCGCTTTTCGGCGTCGGCCATGTATTCCCGCAACTGATCGGGCGTGCGATGAGCGGACAGCACCCGGCACTCGTGCGCGACGCCGAACTCGGCCAACGTTTCGTCGGCGTGCTTCATCAGCTCCCAGTCCGACTTGCTCCCCATCACGATCGCGACCAGCGGTTTTTCCACGGCGTGCATAGAGTCCTTCCTTCGGCGAGCAGAGAAATCAAGCGCCAACAGACGCGCCGGCCCAGGGCAATAGACGCGCGGGCGAAGCAAGCGGCGCGGCTGAGTATCGCACAAATGCCAGCGCTGACAAGGGGGCAGGCGCACAAGGCCGGCGCCGATCGATATGGTCGCCTACTGACCACTACCGATAAGATGGCCGAAGGCCCGAAGCCGATTTTTGCTTAGCAACGAGATACCCGCCACAAACCAGAACGAAGCACTCGTGACCGCCCCGCCAACGACGCCGCGATTTCTGCTCATCGGCTCCACCGGCCAGGTGGGGCGCGAACTGGTACGAATGCTGTCGCGCTTGGGCCCGCTCGTCGCCACGGCTCGAGCGCCGGGCCAAACCGCCGAGGCCGGGGCTACAATCGGGCTCGACGTTACTGACCTTGCCGCGCTCCGCCAGGTGGTGCGCGACGTGCGACCGTCGATCGTGATCAATGCCGCCGCATACACCGCGGTCGATCGGGCAGAAACCGAGCAAGACACAGCCTCGCAGGTCAACGGCGTGGTGCCGGGCGTGCTGGCCGAGGAAGCGCGGGCGATCGGCGCGGCGCTTGTACACTTTTCGACCGATTACGTCTTCGACGGTTCCGGCACGCGTCCCTGGCGCGAAGACGACCTGGTCGGCCCTTTGAACATGTACGGCCGCACCAAGCTGCAGGGGGAAGAGGCGATCCGCGCTTCGGGCGCCGCGCATTTGATTCTGCGCATTTCCTGGATCTACGCGCCTCACGGCGCCAACTTCGTGCGCACCATGTTGAAGCGGGGGCGGGAACGAGCCGAGCTGCGCGTGGTCGACGATCAAATCGGCGCGCCGACGCCGGCTTCCTGCGTAGCGGCCGCGACGGCACAAATCGTGGCACGCGCATCCGCCGGGCCGGTCGAGTTCTTTAACGAGCAAGGAGGTACTGTCCACCTGCCCTGCGCCGGCGAGACGAGTTGGCACGGCTTTGCGGAAGAAATCTTTCGTCTGGCGCGTGCCGCCGGATTGCCGCTGATCGTCGAACACGTGACGCCGATTCCAACCAGCGAATATCCCACACCCGCCCGCCGGCCGTTGAATTCACGGCTGGATGGCGCGCGGGCTGCCGAGCGCTTCGACGTGCGGCTTCCCGATTGGCGCACGGCGCTGGCTGCCGCCTTTCCCGCGATTGTCATCGCGAACCGTAAAACCTGATGGACTCGCCTCCGTATAATGCGCCGGAAACCCCGTCCCATTGAACGTCCGCGATGAGTAACCGCACGACCAACGTCCGGCAAAGCCTTGGCTTCATGGTGCGGTCGCTGCGCCACCGCAACTTCGCGTTATTCTTCAGCGGCCAACTCGTGTCGCTCGTCGGCACCTGGCTCAGCCTGGTAGCGACCAGTTGGCTGGTCTATCGGCTGACGCGCGATTCCGCGTCGGGGCACTCCGCGTTCATGCTGGGCGTGGTGAATTTCGCCGCTCAGATACCCATCTTTCTGCTGGCGCCCTTGGCCGGCGTGTGGCTCGACCGCTGGAATCGCCACCGGGTGCTGCAGGCCACTCAGACCTTGTCGATGGTACAGTCCTTCGCGATGGGGTACCTGGTGCTGTCGGAGCACATCACGCTGGTTCAGATCATCGCCTTGAGCATCTTTCAGGGCATCGTGAACGCTCTGGATATTCTCACGCGGCAATCGTTCCTCGTGCAGATGATCGACGAGCCCGAGGACCTGAGCAACGCCATCGCGCTGAATTCGTCGATGGTACAGGCCGCGCGCCTGGTGGGCCCGGCCGTGGCGGGCTTCTTGATCTACGCGTTCGGCGAGGGACTGTGCTTCGTGATCGACGGTTTCAGCTTTCTGGCCGTGCTTGGCGCCCTGTTGGCCATGCGCATTGCGCCGCGACCGGCAACACAAAAACATTTGCCGGTGACTTCGGCGCTTTGGCAGGGCCTGGTGTATGCCTTCGGGTTCGCACCGATTCGTGCGCTACTCTCGATCGTCGCCATCGTCAGCTTGATGGCGATGTCACAATCCGTACTCATGCCAATCTATGCCAACCAGATCCTCGGCGGGAACGAGCGCACGCTCGGCATTCTGTTAGGCAGTGCCGGGATGGGCGCTTTGGCGGGCGCTATTTACCTCACCTCACGCCGCAGCGTGCTGGGACTGGGGCGCGTGATCGTGATCGGCAGCGTCGCGCTGGGCGCGGCAATGATCGTACTCGCGTCGTCGAGCCATCTTGTTCTGTCTTTGGCCGCGCTCGTGGTGGCCGGTGCGGCGATGTTGGTTCAGGCCGCTTCGTGCAACACGCTGCTGCAAACGATTGTCGACGAAGACAAACGCGGTCGCGTGATGAGCCTGTTCGCCATGGCCTTCATGGGCATGGCTCCGTTCGGCAGTTTGCTGGCCGGCAGCGTGGCCACGGAACTGGGCATCCGCTGGACGCTGGCCTTGGCCGGCCTGGTGTGCGTAACCGCTGGCGGCATTTTTGCCCTGCATCTGCGTGCGATTCGTCCGCTCATTCGGCCGATTTATATTGCCAAGGGCATCCTGCCCGCCGTCGTCGCTGATCCCCAAGCGGCTACCGACATTCCGGCCGACGAACTCGCGGCGCTCAGCGAAGCGGGCGCCCTCAAGAGCGCGGCTGTCGAGCGAGACTCTGCCGCGAATCGCAGCGATTAGCGTCGCTACATCCCTCAATCAATAAAGAAATCGGGCTGCAGTTGGTTGCCCGGCTCGGTGGCGTATTGATCGAAGTCGGTCACGCCGCGGGCACGGAGCAGGTCTTCGTCGATAAAGAAGTTGCCCGTGCATTTTCGGCTGTCGCTGGTGAGGATCGCATAGGCCGCGTCTCCCATGATTTCTGGCTTGCGACAGAAAGGCCGCGCGTGCGGGGCCAGCAGGTTTTCGACCGCCGCGGTCCAGATCACGGTGCGCGGCCAAAGGGCGTTGGCGGCGATCCCCTGTTCGGCCAGTTCGGCCGCCATGCCCAAGACGCACATGCTCATGCCGAACTTGCTCATCGTGTAAGCCACATGGCCGGCGAACCACTTGGCTTCCATATTCAAAGGGGGCGAGAGGTTCAAGATGTGCGCGTTGTCGCTCTTGGCCAGGTGCGGAATGCACTTCTGCGAGCAGAGGAATGTCCCGCGCACGTTGACCTGGTGCATCAAGTCGTAACGCTTCATGGGCGTGGCCGTCGTGGGCGTCAACGAAATTGCGCTGGCGTTATTGACGAGGATGTCGATGCCGCCGAATTTCTTGACCGCTTGCTCGACGGCATCGGCCACTTGCTCCTCTTGGCGCACGTCGACCGCCAAAGGCAGAGCTTGCCCGCCCGCCGCCACCATCTCTTCTGCGGCGGTGAAGATCGTTCCGGCCAGCTTGGGATGGGGCTCGGTGGTCTTCGCCGCGATGACGATATTCGCGCCGTCACGCGCGGCGCGCAGGGCGATCGCCTTGCCGATCCCACGACTGGCACCGGTGATGAACATGGTTTTGCCGCGCAAATTGGGCATGGGATGCTCCGCGCTTGGTTTTCGGTTTGAGTCCGCCCCTCGCCGCCGAGAGTTCGGTTATACGGCCACGGTCAGCTACTGCTCCACATTGTCGGGGTCCCAGATCGTGGCCGCAATATAGCGATCGCTTTTCGGTTGATCGTGATAGTAGTAGGTCGTTACCACGTGCCCGTCGGCGCGCTGCACACTACGTGGATAGCCGACGTCCCGACCGCCGCCATCCTCGCGGAGAATGATCTCCTTACCCCAACTGCGGCCCCCGTCGCTGCTGAGACGGGCGCGCATCCCGTAGGGGGCCTTGCGATAGCCGTACGTCAGGCAGACGCGGCCGTCTTTCAGCCGGATCATGCTGGCTGGGTTTCCTTCGCCCGTGTCCGGCGCGCCGATGCCGGCCGACTGCCAGCTTCCGCCGTCATCGAGCGATCGGTAGAGGTCGATCCACTTCTTCGGCCCCTCGTGATGTCGCAACGCTGTCAGCAGCTCGGCCGGGCCCAGCCGCACGGTCGAGGGCATGATCGAAAAGCCCGTCGGCTCCGGCCCGACCCACGAGACAAAGTTCCAGGTCTTACCGCCATCCTTCGTGCGGGCGCAGAGCACGCGCCCTTCCTCATGATCCGTCTTGGCGGCAGTCAGGAAAAGCAAGCAGTCGTCCCGGCCGTTGACGATGTAATCCGTTCGAGCAGCGATCTCGAGACCCGTGTTGTTGGCTAGCACCAGGCGGAATGGTCCCTTCCAGGTATGACCACGGTCCGTCGAATAGTGGAAGCGCGATGGCCCGATGTCCGCATCGGTCATGCGCAGCGTCATGGCAAAGTCGGGATGCGTGAAATCGATCCCGCCGGGACAGTCTTGCCACGGCTTTTCCACCAGGCCGGGCGGCGTGACTCCGTGGAGCGCCTTACCAACCGGGATCAACACGCCTTGCTCGGCGGGATTCTCGATCTTCCAGGTACGGCCGCCGTTCAGACTGCGAGCGAGCAAATGCTCCTCGGGCTTGCCGTGATCGATGTTGTGCCGCTCGGGGCCAAGGTCCTGATAATACCCGGCGCCGAAGCCAACGAGAATTTCGTCGCCCCACGACCAGATGCCGTGATTGGCCGGCCAGCCTCCGAAGCGACCGGGCACGCGATAGACGTCAACGTTTTCGACTTCGATGGCCGCCGCATCCTGCGCAGCGAGCACTACGAACAAGGCGAAACAATTGGTAGCGATTGTCACGAGCGGTCGCATCATGAGAAGCATTCCCTCGTCGAGATTGGGATCAAGGCTGCACCTACCGCCTACATAGAATGCGAGCCGCGACTTGTGCGGTCAAGGTGCGGCTGTCCGCTTGGATGGTTCAGGAGATTGCTCAGACCAGATACTGTTCGAGGTGAGCGAGCAGGGCAGCCCCGGAGGCAGGTTGACCACGGAAGCCGACGTATCCGTCGGGCCGGATCAAAAAGAGCGTGTTGGCGCCGGCTCCGTAGGTTTCCTGCATGTGACGCTCGGAATCGATGAGTATCGTCGCAGCGGCGGTCCTCGAATCAAGGATGTGGGGTAAATCGCGCGCGCTCTGGGGTGTCAGAACGAAATGCATTTTAACGATACCCGGAAAGCGGCTTTCGACAGCGTCTGGAATGGCCAGCAGGTCGTCGTTTGAGAGGTTATCTGTCAGCAGAAGCAGAATGTGCTGCGAGCCGCGCAAGAGGTCGAACAATCGCAGCCGCGGGCCGGTGGCAAGTTCGGCAAACTCGACGTCGGGCGCGCGATCGCCGGCATGCACTCCTCCCTCCCACAGGCGCGTCGCGGCATTCCAGAAACCGCCGTTCTCACCCGTAATCGGGCCGTGGCGATAGTGGATCGACACCTCGGCCAGAGCATTGCTGAGTCCGCGCTGCACGACTTCGAGCGATCCGAACAGTTTGTATGCCCCGTCGCGAAGCCCCTGCGCCAGCGGGTTGCGCAGCGTCGCGGCGGTAGTCATAAGGCCGGCGTTGCGAAGCACCGCGCGGCCAATGGCGCTGCGCTCTTGCGAGTAACTGTCGAGCAACACATCCTTCGCGCGACCCTTGTGAACCAGTGCCAGCTTCCACGCCAGGTTCCAGGCATCCTGCATGCCAGTGTTCATCCCTTGTCCGCCGGCGGGGCTATGAATATGCGCCGCATCGCCGACAAGGAACACGCGACCGTGGCGATACTCGGCGACCATCCTCTCGTGAATGCGAAAACCCGCCAACCAAACCGGATCGCGGACCGTCAATTTGCCTGGGCCGCGCTGGTCGATCATGGCTTGCACTTCGGCGAGCGTTGGATCAGGGGGACGGTCGACGTTCTTGACCAGCCCGAGGTCGGCGATCACGCGAAAGCGACCACCGACGATGGGGAAGAAGGCGAGCACACCCTGCGTGTGAAAGAAAATGCTGATCTCATCCGACGGCAATGTTCCTTCGAGATGAATATCGGCCAGCATCCAATCGTTCGGCTCGGCATCGCCGGCGAACGGCACGCCAAGAACATGGCGCACAGTGCTATGGGCGCCGTCACAGCCCACCAGCCAGCGACTGCGCAGCTGCTCCTTCTGTCCGTCCACAGAGCATAGTTGGCTCGTTACGCCGGTTTCGTCCGCAGAAAACTCAGTAAGTGCAAGCGACCGCTCGACTCGCACGCCAAGGCGACCGGCGTGTTCCGCCAGCAGCCGCTCCGTAACGTTTTGGGGGATCAATAACGCATAGTTGTAAGGACTGTCGATTGCCAACGCGATGTGCAGCAACCGCTCTCCCTGCGTGTAGAGATTCACCCCGCGACCGCGCAGCCCGGACGCGACAAAGGAAGGAGCAATGCCGATGGCGTCGAGCATTTCCATACTGCGACTCCACAGCACGAGGGCTTTCGACTTGTCGGTAGGGGTCGCGGCTTTATCGATAAGGCGACAGGTCAGGCCATGCCGCACGAGTTCAGCAGCCATGGTCAGGCCGACTGGCCCCGCGCCGACGACGAGCACGTCAACCGTAGATTCCGACATCGCCGACCTCACCATTTGTTGATCCGGGCATAGTCACGCGGCCGCATCGAAGTCCAACTTCCCCGTTTAGTACCAGCGCCGTTTGTCGACGATGTTCAGCAGCTCCTTTCCTTGCGCGAAGCGGCGCAGGTTGTCCAAGAGCACTTGCAAATGCCGCTCGGCGATCAAGGGGGCCATGCCGGCGACGTGCGGCGTGAGGATCACGTTGTCGAACTGCCACAGTGGATGCTCCGGCGGCAGCGGCTCGACCTCGAAAACGTCGAGCGCCGCGCCGGCGATCTCTTTCGCTCGAAGAGCCGCGCACAGGTCGGCCAAGCGCACGATCGCCCCTCGGCCGATGTTGATGAAATAGGCGGTCGGCTTCATCTGCTGAAACTGTGCGCGGCCAAACAGCCCCGCGGTCTCGGGCGTATGCGGAGCGGCAACCACGACGTAATCGCTTTCGGAAAGCAGGCATGGTAATTCATTGATTGGCCACAGTGCTTCCATGCCCGGCACGGGCTCGGTTCGCGCCGGGTCGACGGCCACCACGCGCATGTGGCAAGCCACTCCGCGCGCCGCGATCTCGGCGCCGATGCCGCCCAGACCAACGATGCCCAGCGTAGCGCCCGTCAATTGCCGGTGTTCGAGATCAATGGGCGTTTGCAGCCCCGCGCCAAACTGGAAACCGGTGCGCGTCTGCTCGCCGCCGACCGGTTCCCAGCGTCCCGATGTTTGCCGCCGAATGTAAAGGTGCAAGTTGCGGGCAAAGCACGTAATGTATCCCAATACCTGGTCGGCAATGCAATCGTTGAACAGCCCGCGCATGTTGGTGAGCACGGCCGAGTGCTCGACCAGCTCGGGAAACAGGTAGTGTTCCATGCTGGCCGTGGGAGCTTGAATCCAGCGGAGCCGTTCGCCGCGTGCGAGCAACGCCGGCGTAATGCGTCCGAAGAAGGCGTCGGCATCGGCCATTTCGGCGAGCGCTTGCGCGTCGTCCGCGGCATTAACGACCGTGCCTAATCCCGCAACTGTCGATTCAATCTTGGAAAAACGGGCGGGCTCGACAGCGGGCGAAATCAACAGTTTCATCGAGTATCCATCTAGGGAATGTTCGGTGTACGGCTTGTTACGTCGACGGCATTATCGGGCGTGCCGCCGGAAATCGCCAGCCGGAGGCCAGTCCGCGCATTGTGACGCAACGTGGCGGCGGACTACAATCGACGCGAAAGGCAATCGATCATTCCGCCGGGGACAGAACGATGGCGACCACCGTTTATCGCACGTGTACGCTTTGCGAAGCCATGTGCGGTTTGAGCCTGGACGTCGAGGGCGACAAGATCGTGGCCGTTCGCCCCGACGAGGAAGATGTCTTTTCCCACGGCTACATCTGCCCCAAGGGCGCGGCGATCGCGGCCATTCACAATGATCCCGACCGGTTGCGTACGCCGATGCGCCGCACGCCCTCCGGCGATTTCGAGCCCATCCGCTGGGACGAAGCGTTTGCTCTGATTGGCGAAAAGCTCAACGCGATTCGGGCGCAGCACGGCGCCGATGCGATCGGGCTCTACATGGGCAATCCGATCGGGCACAACCACGCCGTATTGGCTTTGCGAAACGGCCTGTTTCGCGCGATTGGAACGCGCAATTGCACAAGCGCCGGTTCACAGGATACGAGCCCTCGGTTCGCGACTTCCTTTTACGTCTACGGTGCCTCGCTGTCGATCCCGGTTCCAGATATCGATCGGACCGACTATTTGCTCTGCCTGGGGGCGAACCCGCGCGTGTCCAACGGCAGCTTTCTGACGGCGCCCAACGTTCGCGAACGGTTGCAAGCCATTCGTCGGCGGGGCGGCCGGGTGGTGGTCGTCGATCCGCGGCGCACCGAAACCGCGCGCGATGCCGACGAGCATGTTGCCATACTGCCAGGCGGCGATGCGGCGTTTCTCTTGTCGATAGCGCAGGTGATTGTCGCGGAACAACTCGTGCGGCGCGACCATATCTCACGACTGGCCCTCGGCTTCGACGAAATCGAGCGCCGGCTGACGGAATTCACGCCCGAGCGCGTGGCCGCCTCGACCGGCATCGATCCGGGTACGATTCGCCGTCTGGCTCACGAGTTTGTGGCCGCGCGCACGTCGGTCGCGTATTCGCGCGTCGGCGTTTGCAACAATGCGCATGGTACGGTCGCCTCACTGGCCACGGATATCGTCAACCTGGTGGCAGGGCGGGTGGGCGAGATCGGTGGGGCCATGTTCCCCACTCCTGTTTTTGACGCACGTCCCATTTTGATGCTGACGGCGGCCGACGGCCATGCCCGCTGGCACAGCCGCGTGCGCCGGCTACCTGAGACGTTTGGCGACTTGCCGGCCGCAATACTTGCTGAAGAAATCGAAACGCCCGGCCGTGGCCAGATTCGTGCTATGGTCACCTACGCGGGCAATCCTGTGTTATCGACGCCCAACGGCCCACGTTTAGACCGAGCGCTAGCGACGCTCGATTTCATGGTCTCGATCGATTTGTACATCAACGAGACGACGCGGCATGCCGATGTGATTCTTCCGCCGGCCTGGAGTTTGACCGAAGATCACGTCGACTTGATCTCGACCAACGCGGCCGTGCGCAATGTCGCGCGCTGGTCACCGCCGGCAGTGCCACGACCGGAAGGCGGCAAGGCCGATTGGGAAATCATTCTTGAGCTGATCTATCGCCTGGGCGGCGGGCCAACCGGTCTGCGGCCGCTGGACTGGCTCTATCGCGTCGGTCGAAAATTCGGCATTCGCTGGAAGCCCGATTCAACGGTTGATTTGCTCGTTCGTCTTGGGCCGCACGGCGACCGGTTTCTGCCATGGAAGCGAGGCCTGAATCTGAAAAAACTCAAGCAAGCGCCTCACGGCATCGATCTGGGGCCGATGCAGCCGGGCATTGAACATCGGGTTTTGCATCGCGATCGAAAGATGCATCTCGCGGCGCCGGTTCTACTCGGCGCGATCGACGCTTTGGCCCAGTCGCTCGAACAATCGACCGACGACGGGACGCTGCTGTTGATCGGCCGGCGCGATTTGCGCAGCAATAATTCGTGGATGCACAATGTGCCAGGACTCGTCTCGGGAAAACTTCGGTGCGTGCTCTTGATCCATCCCGACGACGCTGCCCGCGCGGGGGTCCGCGATGGCGATACTGCCATTCTGGAAAACTCAATCCACTCGGGCGAAGTGCCAATTCGCGTCAGCGACGAAATGCGGCCGGGTGTGGTCAGCTTGCCGCACGGCTGGGGTCACGCGGCAACGGCCCGTTGGCAACGGGTGGCGGGGGCGAACGCCGGCGTTTCGGCCAACGACTGGACCGACGATCAGCAAGTCGAATCGGTCGTCGGCCAGTCGATTCTCAATGGCGTGAAAGTGCGCTTGCGAGCGAAGGTTGCGGTCGCGGTCGCGGCCGCTAGCGACGTGCAACCGGTCCTACAAAGCTAGCCATTCGCCCGGCGCTCGCGAGCCTCGACTGTCGGGAAGCAGCACCAATGCGCAGTCCGCGCGTTTTTCCCACCATAGCAGCATGCAAGAGAAATGGCCTCTGCTAGCGGCCGGAAACTTTCAAAAAAGCCCCCAACCGTCAAAGTCGGCCAAAGCACTGCGTCAATTCTGCCGATCAATGTCCCTGTAATCCGCATCCTCGGATTGCGTAGCTGCGCGACATGTCGCGGTGGCTTTCCCAGCCCCCGCAGATTGTCGGCCAAGGGACCAAGATGAGTCAGCTTCTCATGACACAGCCGTCGGAAGCACGTGCGACGATTCACCTCTCGCTGATCGCCTTGGCGATCACAGCGATGAGCTTGAGCGGCTGCGCTCACATGTATGAGAACACGGAGATGGGCAAAACGTCTTTGCCCCCGCATTACCCTCATCCGTTTGAAGCTCCCGTCAATTACGGCTATTTCCCGACTCTATGGCGCGCGTGGCCTGGTGCGGAATCGATTCCGGGTCAGACGATGGCGCGCAGCAAGGGTGAGGAAGAGGAGCGGGCCGAATCGACGAGCGATACACTGCCCGAGCCATCGACGGAAACCACACCCGAGGGCGCCGGTGAGCCGGGCATGGAGAATGTATTCGACCTGCCCGAGGGTATGCAAAACGAGACGCCCGAAGGCGCGGCTCAACCCGAGATGGGCGAGCCGCTACCCGACCAATTGATTCCGGACAACGAAGCACCGGCGGCAGCTCCCGAGGAATTGCGACAGCCTGAGGCGGCACCTGAAGCCGCGCCCGAGGCCGCGCCGGAGAAGGAGCAGATTCCCGACCAGCTCATCCCACCGGACGAAGGAGCCGCGCCGCCGCCCGAATCCTCGACGATGAATACGCCACGTGACCTGGAAGAGCTGCCGTTTGACGCTCCCGAAGGTGACCTGATTCCCGAGCGGGCACAACCCGTCGCGGCAAAGCCTCGGCCCGGCCTGCTCATGCCGATCGAGCAACGCCGTTCGACCGATGGAGAAGCGCCGCGCATCCAGAATGCTCTGCGTCCCGGAGTGCGGCAGGGCGCCAAGACGATGCTGAGCGAACCCGAGAACGCGATGCGCGAACTCGCCCGTGGCAAGGCAAAACCGGCAATGACCGCCGATGAGGTTTTTGCCGACGGTCCCCAATTCGCTACACCGGCGAGCGCCGAAACAGACGCAACGGCGAGCACTCAAGAAGAAGCGCCAAAAACAGAATCCTCGAACTTGCAATCGACACGGAAGCCTGGCGACAGCTCGCGCGTCGTTACGCCCACCTCGATGACCACTGCCGGTCCGGCAATGTCGATGACGGGTGACGAAGCAGCCGTGAACTGGCGCCCCTCGCGTGTACGCGGCGCCGGTACGCCGGGCCCTGCCCTGCAATCCAGTGCGGTGCGCGAGCCGTATCGCTCGCCTCGTCAGGCGGTGCGCCGCGATTACCCGGCCGTGCAGGCCGGGCATGTCGAGAGTGGCCCGGATTTCGGCACGACGGGCGGCGCGACGAATCCACTCCGCTAGTGCGGGCCGAATGCGAGCGGCTTCTTAAGTGCGAGCGGATCATCGCTGGTGCCAGGGGCGGTTAAGCGATGAAAATCGCCAGTCCCGCGGAATTTCGGGTCGCCTGCGTAAAACTCATCGCGGCGCAGCATCGGTCTCTGTAACAGGCGGAATCCACCGGCGACTCGCGATTGGTCAGTCGTTCGGCTGCTGGTCGCCGATGGCCGTCAATGATAGAGTTGATGAGGCAGGCCTCTGGTGCAAACCGCCGGATATTTCGGTCGGAAACCTGTCGCGTAAGTCATGGCGGAGGTGTCCGGGCCGCCGTGGTGAGTTTTTCGATGGCGGGGTCAGGCCCCCTCCGGATTAGTTTCGCGATAAGCACGCCGCCGACGGGACGGCGGGTCGCGCCCATTTGAGGGCCCCCACAGCTACGCTCTCACAAGTGGGGGGCAAGGGATGACTCAGAATTCATCGGCCCTGAAAAGCCCGAACGCCGACAAGCAACTCGCCGAGGTTGATGCATTGCGCCAGCGTGTCGCCGCGCTGGAGAAGCAAATGACCGATTACCGGCGGTTTACGGAACGATTGAGCGCGCCGTCGACCTCGCCGGAAGCCGATAACCGGGAATTCTTTCCGGCGCTCTCGGAAGCGCTGGCCAAGACGCTGGCTGCCGACGTCGTTGTTTTCGGAGAACTCCTAGCGCAGAAGGAAATCGTTCGCACGCCCGCGATGTACGTCAAAGGGGAGTTGCTCGTCGGAAAAGAATATCGCCTGGCGGGAACTCCCTGCGAAAACGTGGTGCGCAAGGGAGAGTGCATTTATACCGAAGCCGTGCAAAGCCATTTTCCCCGCGATCGCACGCTGGCCGAATGGGAAGTGGAAGCGTACGTAGGCACGCCGCTAGTCGGCGCCAACGGAGAGGTACTCGGCTTGTTGGCCGCCATGTGGACGCGACCCCTTGCCGATGGTGAGTCCGCCCGGTCGCTGCTGGCCTTGTTTGCCGGCCGCGCAGCGCGCGAGATCGAGCGCGGGCGGGCGGTCCAAGCATTGCGCACCAGCGAAGCTCGTTTTCGCACGCTTTGCCAGGCGTCGCCCATGGGAGTGTTCGAGGCCGACGAGCGCGGCTATTGCACCTATCTGAGCACGCAGTGGGAAGCGATCACCGGCCGCACGAACGAGCAGTTGCTGGGCTTCGGTTGGACGGCCTTCATGCATCCTGACGATATTGCACATTCGCGGGCCACGTGGCGCAAGTCGTGTCTGCAGCGTAGCCCCTATCTGGATGAGTTCCGCGTCGTGCTTGAAAGCGGCGAAATACGTTGGGCCCGAGCCGTTGCCCGGCGGCTGGAAGGGGACGAGACCAAGCCAGCCAGCTACGTCGGCTGCATCGAAGACATCACCGATCGCAAGAACGCCGAACTGGCGCAGCGGTCCACCGAAGAACGCTTTCGCGCGTTTATGGATAACAGTCCGGCCATCGCCTTTATGAAGGATACCAATGGCCGCCGGGTTTACGCAAATTTGCCGTATCTGAAGCGCTTTCAGCGCGGCACGGAAGAGGTCATCGGCAAAACCGATTTCGAAATGTTCGACGCCGAGCTAGCCCGCAAGCTGGCGGCCAATGACGAGCGGGTGTTGAACGAGAACCGCTGCATCCAAACGACCGAGGCGGTGCCCACGGCCGACGGTGTTCTGCGGCACTGGCTGGTCTACAAGTTTCCGGTCGATTCGGAATCGGGCGAGCGATACATCGGTGGCGTCGCGGTCGATATTTCGGAACGCAAACACGCTGAAGAAGAACTGCGCCGCGTGCTCGATGAACTGGAGCGTCGCGTCGCCGAGCGAACCAGCTCGCTGACAACCGCCAATAAGCGATTGCTCCAAGAGGCTTCCGAACGCGAAGCGGCCGAGTCCGCCCTACGCGACGAACAGATCCTCTTGCGCCGGCTTCTCTATCGGCAAGAAGCGGATCGCAAGCTGATCGCTTACGAGCTTCACGACGGACCGGTGCAATATGTTACCGCGGCGCTCATGCATCTGGAGGCGGCGCGCCGCGCTCTGGGCGATGTCTCGGATCAGGCCCGCGAGACGTTTGACAACGGTCTGGCGCTTTTGCGGAATACGATTCAAGAGGCCCGGCGGATGATCAACGGCCTGCAGCCGATGATGCTCGACGAATCAGGGCTGGCGCCGGCGATTGAATGCCTGATCCACGAGTACTTCGATCCCCAAGTGGTTCAGTTCGAGCATCAGATGCGCTCCGAGCGGCTCACGCCGCTGTTGGAGGGTATCCTGTTTCGCATTTGCCAGGAAGCGCTCACCAACGCCACCAAATACAGCCAGGCGAAAAAAATTCGAGTGCGGCTGACGCAAGAGAATGCCTGGGTGCGGCTGGAAATCGTCGATCAGGGGATCGGCTTCGATATGGAGCAAGCCACCACGGCCAACTCATTCGGACTGCGCGGCATTCGCGAGCGCGCGCGCTTGCTGGGAGGACATGCCCTGATCGATAGCGCGCCGGGCCGGGGGACGCGCATCGTGGTCGAGTTGCCGGTAAAAGAGGACTGACGGAGCTCGTTCGTTGCCACCCCTTGATCACTCGACAGCGTTGAAACGCGTTTATCTCGATAACGCCGCCACCAGTTGGCCCAAGCCGGCCCCGGTCTACCGCGCCGTCGAGCAGTACCTGCGCGACGTGGGCGCTGCGGTGGGCCGCAGCGTGTACGACGAGGCCGTGACGGCCCAAGGCCTTGTCGAGAATACCCGCCGGGCGATCGCCGAATGGATTGGCGCGAAACAGTCGGAAAACGTCGTCTTTACGCTCAACGGGACCGACGCGCTGAACACGGCGATTCACGGCGCGCTCGTTGACGGCGGACACGTCGTGACCACACTGGCCGAGCATAATTCCGTCTTGCGGCCGCTGGCCGCTTTGCAGGAAGCTGGTCGTATCCAGATCAGCCGGGTTTCCTGCGACGCGACCGGCGTGGTCGATCCTGCCGAGATTCGCCGGGCCATGCGGCCCACGACTCGTCTGGTAGCAATGACGCACGCCTCGAACGTGACGGGCATGATCCAGCCCGCCGCCGAGGTAGGAGCGATAGCACGCGACCGTGGCGTGTTGTTTCTTCTCGACGCGGCTCAGACCGCTGGCGAAATCGCCATCGACGTCGAACAAATGCACATCGATCTGTTGGCCGCACCGGGCCATAAAGGCTTGCTCGGGCCGCTGGGCACCGGATTCTTGTACGTCCGCCCGGAAATCGCAGACCAGATTCCGGCCCTTCGCCAAGGCGGCACTGGGACGCACAGCGACCGCGACCGCCAACCCGATGCGATGCCCGATAAGTTCGAGGCAGGCAACCTGAATGTTCCCGGCATCGCGGGGCTGGGCGCCGGCATCGCATGGCTGGCGGAACGTGGCATCGAACAATTGCGCAGCGTCGCGATCGAGCGTACCCGAAAGTTGATCGATGGCCTGTCAGAGATCAAAGGCGTGCGCCTGTTCGGCGCGCGTTCGGCTGAGGCGCGCGTGGCCGTGGTCAGCATCTCGGTTTCCGGGTACGATCCGCAAGAACTGGCCGCCACGCTTGACGCTTCGTTTCGCGTTCAGGCGCGGGCCGGCCTGCACTGTGCGCCGCTGATGCATCGGGCGCTCGGCACGACGGCCTCGGGCGGAACGCTGCGTTTCAGCCCTGGTCCGCTGACGACCGAGGAGGAGATCGATGTCGCCGTTCGCGCGGTGGCCGAAGTGGCCGCGCAGTCGCCGGTCGTGTAAATTTGCGTTTTGCGAGCGTTCACGCGGCGGAACAAGCTAGCCGTGTCGCCCGGCGCATACGAGACGAAGTTCGAGGAAGACCCCATGGCCAAAGAACCCTGGTACCGCGACGGATTGCGATTCAAATGCACGCAGTGCGGCGATTGCTGCACCGGCGCCCCCGGCTATGTGTGGGTGAACAAGGAGGAGATTGCCGCCCTGGCACGCCGCTTCAACCTGTCGGTCGAAGATTTCGAGCAGGATTACGTGCGCGAGGTGGGCGTGCGCAAGAGCCTGATCGAGTATGACAACGGCGACTGTGTCTTCTTCGATGGCGAAGCCCGGCGCTGCACGGTTTACGAAGATCGGCCGCGCCAGTGCCGCACCTGGCCCTTCTGGGAATCGAACGTGCGCACGCCCGAGACCTGGAAAGAAACGTGCGAAGCCTGCCCGGGCAGCGGCAAGGGGAACCTGGTACCGCTGGAAAAGATCGTCGAGCAGCTCAAGGTGTTGCGGCTGTAATTCTCAAGACGGATCGTGGCAGCGGCATGCTTATTCGGTGCGCAAAAAAGCATGGCACCGAGGATCTGCGGCCGGCTTATGCCAACTCTCTTGCATGCTGCTGAATCTTCCGCACGGCGGCCGCAATCTCGTGCATGTCTTCTTCATCGCCCAGAAGCGCATATTGGGGCACCCAGTAGGTCTCCCAGGCGGCCCGCTCGGTGATCGGAAATTCGCGCTGCCAGCTCGGGTGCCCGTCGGTGCCTGGGCAGAGCCGGCTGCGGAAGGCGCCGCTGGCGAATACATCCAGCGAGTGGACCGGCGGATAGGCCGCCTGGTTCGGTATACCTTCGGCGATCATGGCCTCGATGAAGCGCTCAGTGCTGATGTTTGCGAAGTGCGCGCGATTGATGTGGAAGATGTAGGCGTAATGGCCGTTGCGGGTCATGCGTGCGTCGAAAGCCTGTGGTGTGATGCCGGGAATATCGGCCAACAGCCGGTCCAGCAACCGGGCATTTTCATGACGACGACGGGTTTGCTCGTCGAGACGCGTCAGTTGCGCACCGAGAATCGCGCCTTGCCATTCGCTGAGCCGGTAGTTCGAGCCGTAGATAAAATGGCTATAAAACCACTTGCCAGGCATCCGTCCGCAATCATGGACCGAGCGGAGCAGACGTTCGGTCTCGTCGTCGTTGGTGATGATGATGCCCCCTTCGCCGGCGGTCATCAATTTGCTTTGCTGAAAGCTGAACGTGCCGGCCCGGCCGAAGGTGCCGACCGGACGTCCGCGCCACTGGCTGCCGTGGGCGTGGGCGCAATCTTCCAACACGATCAGGCCGTGGCCGTTCGCCATTTCGGTCAAGCGATCGAGATCCGCCGCATGCCCGCCCATGTGTACGGGCAGAATCGCCTTGGTGCGCGGCCCTATGGCCGCCTCGACGAGGTCGCAGTCGATGCAGTAGTTGTCCGCCCGGACGTCAACGAGCACCGGCACGGCGCCGGTCATGAGGACGGCGCTCGCCGTGGCGACGAACGTATAGTCGGGCACGATCACTTCATCGCCTGGCCCTATGCCGACGGCCAAGAGCGCGACTTCCAGCGCGTGCGTGCCGTTGGTGACCGCAATGCCATGTCGCGCCTGATGGTAGGCGGCGAAATCGCGTTCGAAAGCCAACGTTCGCGTTCCGGGCGTACGCCACCAGACGCGGCTGTCGAGTACTCCGAGCAGGGCTTCACGTTCGCGCTCGTCGTACTGCGGCCACTGTGGAAAAGATTTTGTCTTGGCCGGCCGGCCGCCGGCGAGCGCCAATTGGGCCATCGAGTGCTCGTCTTTCACAAAGAGGGGGTCATCGATGCTATGCGAGGGATTGGGCAGCTCGCGCATTTATTGCGCAAGGCCGTTTTAGCAGACGGCGCGAAGAGGAACGAGCGATAAGCACTCAGCCCGGCCGAGCGCAGCTTAACGAGCAGCTTCGACCGCCGCCGGCCGCGGCTTCGCGGTGTGATCTGGTACGAGAAAGCTCAGATGCATTTCGGCGTGCCGCAAGTGAAAGCGATCCCACTCTTCGATCGAAAGTGGTCCGGCCACCGGATGCGACGTGCGCGCCGTCTCGCTGCGCAAACGATGGATGCCGTGGCGCAGCGCCGCCAGCCCCTCGGCCGGCGTCGTGGTATCCGGCGCTACGAGCCGCTCGGCCGCCGACTGCGGTACCTGGAAACCGGTCGGGAAGGGACCGTCGAGCAGTAGTCGTTTGACGTACATGCGCCCGATGATCCGCAGCCAAAGCGGCACCTTGAAGCCAGTGCCGTTGATCGAGCCTTCCATCGCCACGCCCAAATGTTTGAGCGTCTGCCCAACCGACCAATTTCCCAGGCACATGACCTGCGGAGCCGCGGCGAGTGTTTCGGCCTCGGCCCAGACCTCGTCGATGGAATTGAAGCGCAACCGGCGTCGTCCGCTGACCTTTTTGGTATCGACGGCCATAGTCGGCATCCCGGTGGGGGCGAATTCGCCGGTCGGTCGGTCGCCGAAGAGACCCGGCGCGGCGCAGGAAAAGATGCCTCACTTTATCGCAGCTTCTCCGCGCTGGCAAACTTCCTGATCGCCCCTTCAGACCGGGGGGCGATTGCCTGCGCGGCCTTGGTTTGGCACGATGGGGGTTTCTCGTCGGGCGTCCCAAGCCCGACACGAACATTAAACCGCACGAATAATTCACTCCAAGTAGAGCAACCGAACATGGCCGCATTCCCCGAAGTCAGCAAGATCCGCTACGAAGGCCCGACGTCGAAGAATCCTCTCGCCTTCCATCATTACAACCCCGACGAAATCGTCGAAGGGAAGGCGATGAAGGACCATTTCCGTTTTAGCGTCGCCTACTGGCACACATTCCGCGGCGCGGGGGCCGATCCGTTCGGGCCGGGCACCGCCTTGCGCCCCTGGGAAGCGCCGGTCGATTCGGTCGATAACGCCATCAATCGCGTGCGCGTCGCCTTTGAATTCATGGAAAAGCTGGGCGCACCCTACTACTGCTTCCACGATCGCGACGTGGCGCCCGAGGGGGCCTCGCTGGCCGAATCGAACAAGAATTTCGACGCCGTCGCCAAGGTGCTCAAGGAAGAACAGCAGCGCACGGGCATCAAGCTCTTGTGGGGTACGGCCAATCTGTTCAGCAATCCGCGTTACGTGCATGGGGCGGCCACCAGTTCGAACGCCGACGCGTTTGCCTTTGCCGCGGCTCAGGTGAAAAAAGCGCTGGAAGTCACCAAGGAGCTGGGCGGCGACGGATACACCTTCTGGGGTGGACGCGAAGGGTACCAGAACCTGTGGAACACCGACATGAAGCGCGAGGTCGATCACCTGGCCCGCTTCATGCACATGGCGGTCGATTACGCCAAGTCGATTGGCTTCCACGGGCAGTTCTATTTCGAGCCCAAGCCGAAGGAACCGACCAAGCACCAATACGATTTCGACGTAGCAGCGTGCATCAACTTCCTGCGCGCCTATGGCTTGGAAAAGAGCGTGAAGATGAACATCGAAGCCAATCACGCCACGCTGGCCGGCCATTCGATGCATCACGAGCTGGAATATGCGGCCATGCAAGGCTTCCTGGGCTCGGTCGACGCCAACTACGGCGACCTGATGCTCGGCTGGGACACCGATCAATTCCCTACCGATATCTATCTCACCACGCAGATCATGCTAGTGCTGTTGAAATACGGCGGGTTCACGACGGGCGGGCTGAACTTCGACGCCAAGGTTCGCCGCGAAAGCTTCGAGCCGGTGGATCTCTTCCACGCCCATATCGGCGGCATGGACGCTTTCGCGCGAGGGCTGAAGATCGCCGCCGCCATCCGGGCCGATGGCCGTCTCAATGAGATGTTGAAGAGCCGCTACAGCAGTTGGGACTCGGGCGTTGGCGCCGAAATCGAATCGGGCAAGGCCGACTTCAAGTCGCTCGAGGCCTACATGCTCAAGAAGGGGGACGCCACGCCCAACGTGAGCGGCCGCCAGGAAATGATCGAGAATTTGATCAATACCTTCATCTAGTTAGTGGGCAGAGGGCAGTCGGCAGTCGGCAGTGATGAAGGAAGCCCCTCCGTCGTGGAGTGCCGTGCTTGTTCGCCGTTAGGCGAATAAGCATGTCTTAGATGCACCATTCGGCTTCAGCGCGCGAAAAAAATCGAGCCTGCGACATCGATCAGGATTTCGAAGTCCTGGTCGGTGCCGCAGGCTCGTTTATTACGTTCGAACTCGGCCGGGAACCGAAGCTCTAAACAGCCTTACGACTTCCTGCGACGCACGCGCCGCCAGGCCAACGTCGCCACCGCCATGCCGACGAGCGTGATGCTGGCCGGTTCCGGAATCGGGGCCGAGGTCGTGTGGAACGTCGGCGTGAAGAACGACAGCGACGGCGAACCGTCGACGGCGAAGGCCAGCACACTGTCTTGCACGTTCAGCGAGGTCGCGCCGGCGAAACTCAGATTCGTGGTCAATTGCGAGCCGCCCGGCGAGTTGGCGAAAATGCTCATCGTGTCGTTGACATTGCCGGGCAGAAAGCTCTCGGTCGCGGACACCGTACCACTGCCGCCCAATACGGTCGGGACGCCCGTCAGGTTAGCGCCGATGATGGTGTTGCCCAGCGTGACATCGGTAACGCGGTAGGTGAGCAGCGCGTCCGACCCCTGGTTCCCAGGGAGATCGGTGAAAGCACCTTGGAATTGCAGACCGTTGTCACCGTTCAGGGCGGTGAAGGGCGAAACCGTTATGCCGGTGGCCGCGGGCATGTCGCCGGTCTGCAAGTAGCTGAAATTGTCGAACACCAGGTCGCCCACCTGGATCGAACCACCAGGCACGAGCAGGTCGGACAGCGTCGTGGCACGGGCCACGGTGACAGCGCCAATCAAGACAATCGAAAAAGCAATGAGTCGAAGAAAAGTGCGATGCAAAGTCATAGTTCTCTCAGTTCCCAGGTGCTGAACGTTGTGGATGGTTTTTTGCGAAATCTAAAGGGCCTCTATTCCTCTCTCGGCAACGAACGCCAATACCGCGTGCTGGAAACTCGGTCGTGGCGGCCGGATCTGGGCGAATCAGAGAATCGAACGGTCGGCTCGATCTCACGCCGTGCGAGGACCAGAAATCCGCAAGCGGCTTAAACGAGCGCGGTGCGACGCACGCGGAAAAGCCGGATTGACTGGCCGGGCGACGGTGCCCAGGAGAATCGCAAGAAAAACAAGCTTTGGATTACCATCCGTGGCTTGTCGCGATTCTCAGCGAGAGAGCATTAGCAACTCGTAAAACGGACCGTCGAAAAAGAACTGTGGGGCGTTTGCCCTACCCAACTATAATCACCGCCTGCCGGCGGATGTTCCGAAAAATCCCTAAAATTCTCAAATTGTTTTTTCGTCGCTGGTCGTTGCCTGCCGACGGAGCCATTTCTTGCGACCCGCCACCAGGCCGGCCGTTCCCAAGGCGATCGCCGCGAGCGACAGACTAGCCGGCTCGGGGATCGACCCGGTAACGACTTGGAACGATGGCGCGAAGAACGACAACGTCGCGGCCCCGCTGGTCGCCTCTGCCTGCAGCACGCCGGTCACAGTAAGCGACGTAGTTGAACTCAATCCCGACAACTGATCGATAAGGTGATTCGGGCCCGACGTGCTGGCAAAGATATTCAGCACCGTGGGCAATTCGGCAAATGATTCGGTGAGCGTGAGTGTTCCTTGACCGATAATGGCCGGATTACCCGACAGGATGGCGCCAAAGAGCGAGTCGCCTTGATCGGCCGTCACGTGAAACCCAAAGGTGGCGTCGGAGCCGTTACCGGCGGGCATATCCAGGAATGCTCCCTGGAACAATAAACTGTTGGTTGCCGACTGTGGGACGACATTGATCGAACTGGGCGCCGGCATCTGGCCCGTGCCCAGGTACGTGAAGTCGCTAAATGTCACGTTGCCCGCGTGCAATGTCGCACCGGGAACCAGCAGGTCCGACAGCGTCGTCGCCTGCACCGTCCGCGCGGTCAGCAGCAGCGCGAGCCCAAGTGTGGCACGCACGGCAGCAGAGGTCAGCGGATGGTTTCGACGTACGACAAACATGGTTTTTGACGGGGTAAAAATCTTCGGTTAGTTCCGGCAACCTGGTTGCGCCGAGATGCGCGCAACGAAGCACGCAAGTCCGTGAACAGGAATGGGGCCAGAGGAATCGCAGAAGGGCAGCCCGATGGGCTGCAAGCTTGTCCGGGCTTTCTCAGCCGGCGAACGAAGCGCGATTCTTGCCGAAGAGCATTAGCAACTCAGGGATGCTGGTAAGCCGATGAGCGATACAAACTCGCCATCGACCATGACTGTACTAGAGGGCAGAGATTGTGTAAAGCTTCTCTTTCCTAAAAATCCCAGATTTTCGTGTCTCTGCCCGTTTGGTGTGTGTGGGGGCGGGGGGGGCGAGAATGGCTGCCCAAGTCTATTAGGGGCGGCAAATACCGGCCACCGGGCGAGAGGAAACTGCCCACTTCCTTGCAGCTACACGTGATCGACCTCCTGCCACCAATCGGCCGCCGCGATTGCAGCCGGATCAAACGACAACGCCAGATCCAGCGCTTTAACCATCGAAAGCTCCGTACGACGGGGCGAAATGGCAAAAAGCCCCTCCACGGGCGGGGTCGCCGGGAGCCATCCCCCCACCTGCGCCACGCCCCGCTCACGGGCTAGGGAGATGACTGACCGCAAGAGTGCCTCCCGGCATGCGGCATCCCCACCGCGGACGGCGTGATCCTGAATGATCAGCTGGCCCTCGGCCGTCGTCAGGCAGACGTAACTGCATTTCTGGCCCCCGGGCTCAACAAGCCAAAAATGCTCTGCCTGCGGCAGCCGGGCGGCCAGGTGCAGCCAGTATTCCGCGGTCCGGTCGATGGCCAGCGTACGGCGACCGTGGTCGCTCGTGTAAATCTCGGCCAACCGTGGGACCCGCTGCGAGAACTCCTCCCCCGCGGCGGCGGCCACGAGCCGCCAACCTGCCTGCGGACTCCCCGCGCCATCGGTCTTGGCGGTGCCAAAGTGCGAGGGGCAAAGCGTGTAGCCCAGCCGTTCGTAGTAACGCGGCTCAATGTCGCAGAACAGCGCGCTGATTCGCGCCCCTTCGTGTTGTTCGAGCGATTCGATCCATCGAATCAAGCGCTGCGCAATCCCCTGCCCACGGTATTGCTCGAGCGTGTGGACTGAAGCGATGCCGATGCCTGGGAACGAGCGCCCATGCAATAAGAATCGCAGCGGATGACTGGCGAGCGCGGCCACGACGCGCCCTTCGATGCAGCCGACGATCCACCGCGCACGGCGATGGAGCGCGGAGTTTTCGCGACGAGCGACGTGATCCGCCAACGACAAGCCCAGCGACCAGACGTCGTGACAATTCTCGTGGGCCTGGCGGCGCTCGGCGTCGCCGGCTACGTGGATGTCGAGAAATTGCGTCATGACCAGATCGTTCGAGGTAGTGCCATGCGGTGTGCGGTGCTGGTGGCGAGCCACCACTGGCACCCGACTCAGGTTTTGAACGGCGTTTCCATTTGTTTGCAGCCTTGCGACAGTTTGCTTGCAGCCTTGCGCCTGTGCGGTAGATTGTGGGCGCATTTCGTGGCGGTGCAATCCTTGCCGCCGGCGGTTCGTATCTCTCTTGATTCCCGTTGGGAGCTTTGTGCGGTGACAACCAAGATGAATGAACGAATCGTGCTGGCCGCCCGACCGGTTGGTTTTCCGCAAGAAAGCGATTTTCGCCTCGAGGAGCGACCGGTCGAGCAGCCTACTGCCGGACAGTTCCTCGTTCGTATCGGCTACCTGTCGCTCGACCCGTACATGCGCGGCCGGATCAGCGAGGCCAAAAGCTACGCCGCCGGTGTGCAGCCGGGCGAGTTGATGGTCGGCGGCGGCGTCGGCCGGGTCGAGGCGTCGCAGCACCCGAAATTTGCCGTCGGCGACTTCGTCGTCGGGCCGAACTTCGGCTGGCAGCGTTATGCGATCTCCAATGGCGCCGGAGTGACGAAAGTCGACCCGAGCCTGGCGCCGGTTTCGACGGCCCTTGGTGTGTTAGGTATGCCGGGACTGACCGCGTATTTCGGTTTGCTGGAAGTAGGCCGGCCACGGCCCGGCGAAACCGTCGTCGTCTCGGCAGCCTCGGGCGCGGTCGGCGGAGTGGTTGGCCAGATCGCCAAGATCATGGGGTGCCGCGTCGTCGGCATCGTCGGCTCGGACGAAAAGGCCGCCTATATCCGCGACGAACTCGGCTTCGATGCCGCGATCAACTACCGCACCGCCGGGAACCTTAGCAAGGCGATCGCCGAGGCCTGTCCCGCCGGAGTGGATGTTTACTTCGAAAACGTCGGCGGCGAGATCCTCGACGCCGTGATGCAAAACCTCAACTTTCGGGCGCGCATCGCGGTCTGTGGCATGATCGCCGAATACAACCTCGAAAAGCCCGCCGTTGGACCGCGCCCTGGGCGCATGATTCTCGTCCATCGCGCCCGCATGGAAGGATTCATCGTCTTCGATTTCCACGATCAATACCCGCAAGCGCTCGCGGCGCTAGGCCGGTGGGTGCGCGCCGGAAAAATCAAGTATCGCGAAGACGTCATCGACGGACTGCCCAATGCTCCGCGGGCTTTCATTGGCCTGATGCAAGGGAAGAATTTCGGGAAGCTGTTGATTCGCGTCGCGGATTTAAATGCCTAAGCGGTGCATGGAACCCGTCTCGTAGAGAAAGGAAGCGTCGATCGATGGCCCTGCCACGTGCGCAACTGAACGAGGTGATCGATATTCGCCCACTCGGCGCGGACATCGCCACGTCGCCCACCTCTACGCTGTTGGTGACGGACGCGCTGGAAGTCATTCGCCTCGTGATGCCTGCGGGCAAGAAAATCCCCACGCACCAGGTGCCTGGTGAAATCACGGTGCAATGCCTGGAAGGAAAAATCGAGTTCACAGCCGGCGATCGCTCGCACGCATTGCGCGCGGGCGAGATGCTGGGACTGCCCGGCGGTTGCCCTCATGCGTTGCACGCGCTCGTTGATGCAACGGTGCTGGTCACAATCCTGCTGAAGAAATAAAACCCTGCGGCACGCCCCGAGGAGAACGACGCGATGAAAATCTTACGCACGCCCGACGAACGGTTTGAAAACCTACCCGGCTATTCCTTCGCGCCCCATTACGTGGAGGTGAACGGGCTGCGGATGCACTACGTCGACGAAGGGAAGGGAGACCCGATTCTCTGTCTGCACGGCGAGCCATCGTGGTGCTACCTGTACCGCAAGATGGTGCCCATCCTATCGCGCGAACATCGCGTGGTCGCACCCGACCTGGTGGGCTTCGGTCGTTCGGACAAGCCGGCGGAGCGGTCGGACTATACGTATGCGATGCACCATGACGCGGTTGCCGGATTCATCGAAGCACTCGATCTGAAACGCATCACGCTGGTCTGCCAGGATTGGGGAGGCTTGATCGGCCTGCCGATCGCCACCGAGATGCCCGACCGTTTCCGGGCACTCGTGATCATGAACACAGGCTTGCCGACCGGCGAGCCGCCGCAGACCGAGGCGGCGAAAAAGAGCGCCGCCGCCTTCGCCGCGTGGCGAGGCTTCGCCGAGCGCATGACCGATCTGCCCGTCGGATTTGTGATCAAGGGAGCGACCAAGTCGAACCCCTCGGAAGAGATCATCGCGGCGTACGAAGCGCCGTTTCCGGACGTCAGCTACAAGGCGGGGGCCGCGAAGTTTCCGCTCTTGGTGCCTGTCGCGCCCACGGACGAAGCGTCGCCGGTGATGATCAAAACGCGCGAGGCCCTCAAGCAATGGAAAAAGCCGGCTCTGGTGATGTTCTCCGACAGTGATCCGATTACCGCCGGCGGAGACGAGTTCTTTCGCCGGATCATTCCCACAGCCAAGGACGAGCCGGCGATCACGATCCGCGACGCCGCCCACTTCCTGCAAGAGGACAAAGGGGAAGAGCTCGCCGAGAACATCCGGCAATTCCTCGCGCGGCATCCGTAAGGTTGACGTGGCGTTCGAAGCCCGGCCTGGGATGGATCTCAATTCCACCGGCACAGCCGGCAAGTTTTCGCGGCCACGCACCATCGGACCATTCGGCTCGGGCGTTACGAGCCGTGTGGTTTCCGGGGCGTTGGTCGTCTGTCGATCGATCGTTGTGACGCGTTTTGACGGTCGTAGGTGGTGGTGAGATTATCGGGCGTCACCGCGCGCGAGGATGTTGCGCCCCATGTAGTTAGCGCTCATGAGCTGGCCGTGTTGCGACGATCCTCAGGGATGACGGCCATCGAGTGTCGAGCGCCGCGCTCGTTCGGAAGCAAACGCCCGGGTCGATGTGTGATTCATGTTAAGCAGCGGACGAAATCGTGCGCGAGCAATTCTGGCCCTGTCGGCGATCGTGTTGTCGTCGGCACCGGCGCGCACCGACCAGCCTCCTGCTACCGTACGCCAGCCGGTGGTGCAGGCCGTGACGCGTGGAGCAGCCTCGGCGCCGCAGAAGGAGAGGACGACGGTCCACTCGAAGAAAAGTACTCAGCCACGTCAGCGCGCCACGAGTGCCTCGCCCGTCCGCGCGAATTCGCCGGCTCCGCGCACTGCTGGGCGAGCCAGCATCGCGAAACAACAGCGATCCAAGAACGAGACCGCCGCGTTAGCATCGCTGCAACCGCCGCAAGTTCCGCCGGAATCGAGCCGCGTGACGCGACCGCTCGACGAGCAGCCCGCCCCCGAGCCGCGCTGTGTGCGATTGCCTCCTGGCCCGGATGAAGTGCCTAGCTTCGTGGCGATTCTTGGTTCGGAAGACGCTGCGAATGTTGCCGACCCCGTGCTCGAGCAGCCGGAGAGCGAGCAGGTCAGGGCGTCGGGAAAGGCATCCACGGCCCGGCCCGCAAAGACAGGCGATCGCCAGCAGGCGGCTCCCAGGGCACGCGTTCAGCCCCGTAGTTCCACTCGCTCGCGGCAGATGTGAACGCTTCCAGGGCATCGGCACGGTGGTTCATTCCCCGCGCCACGCGCTGTAAGATAGCGACCAACCGTTATCCGCTACGCGCCTGCACACCTGGAATCGCATTCCCATGATGACTTCGCCGCACTCTGCCCGCGTAACCTTCAGCCGACGTTCCTTGTTGGCCTGCCTGCCGTTTGTCGTTGCCGCTGTCGCGTGCTTCGCGGGGCAGGCCCGCGCTGCTGACAAAAAAATCGTGCTCGTGGCGGGCACGCCCAGCCACGGCGCGGGCGACCACGAATTCAATGCCGGCGTCCTGCTCTTGAAGAAGTGCTTGGACAATGTGCCCGGCATCAAGTGCGACGCCCATCTCAATGGCTGGCCGAAGGATCCCCACGCCTTCGACGGCGCCGATGCCATCATGTTATACATGGACGGCGGATCAGGGCATCCGCTGATTCGCGACGAAAACCTGGCGCAGATGCGCGCGCTCATGGCCAAGGGAGTCGGCCTGGTGTGCGTTCATTATGCGGTTGAAGTGCCGAAAGATCGTGGCGGGCCGGAGCTGAAGGATTGGATCGGCGGCTACTACGAGACCGGCTACTCGATCAACCCGCACTGGGTCGCGGAGATCAAGAGCTTGCCGGATCATCCGATCACGCGCGGCGTGAAGACGCCATTTTCGATTCGCGACGAATGGTACTTCAACATGCGGTTCCGCCCCGACATGGAAGGAGTGATTCCGATCGTGTCGGCCACGCCACCGGACGGTGTGCGCGGCACACCCGCGGCGAAGGAACATCCAGGACGCGAAGAGATTTTGGCCTGGGCCGTCGAACGACCCGATGGTGGGCGTGGCATCGGCTTCACCGGCGGACACTTTCACATCAACTGGGGCGATGACTATTTCCGCAAGTTGATTCTTAATGCTTTGGTATGGGCCGCCCACGGCGACGTCCCGGCCGACGGCGTGCCGTCGCACGTCGAGCGCGACGAGCTGCGGCAGAACCTCGACCCGAAGGGGAAGAAGAAATAGCAAGCGAAGCGCATTCTGTAGCCTGGGTCTGCGATCCCGGAGATTCTTGGATGCGGAAAGCCTTGGGCAGACCGGCTGAAACACATGGCGGCACTCCTTTTTGTCTTTCTGCTGCTCGGAATCGGGGTATTCGCCTTTACGCCGACTTTAGGCAGCGCCCGCGCGCCGTGGCGGGCAGGTCGACGTGAAATCGAGCCGGAACCGTGGAAGGTTAAATAGCAAAGGGGGGGCCATTAGCGCCATCGGGTCGCTAGCGCCCAAATCAAGCAGGGCAGGGTCGCCATCAACATCGCGCGGCGAGAACACGCAAGAGAAATTCATCGCGCGAAGAGGACGCGATCGCCCAAGACTGGGAACGTTCCAAAGACTTGCGACGGCAAAAAATTTTTCAGGACCGGGGTCCACGGCGACAGTGGACAGGGGCGGAGTTGAACCGCCGACACGTGGATTTTCAGTCCACTGCTCTACCAACTGAGCTACCTGTCCAAAACTCTTCGCTCGATCCGGTGGCCAACGTGTGGCGGTGGCCAACGTGTGACGGTGGCCAATCCATGTCGGTTACTCGTCCGGCCGCGCCGCCGATTCGCCGCAAACTCTGCCATTCAGCCAGCTTGCAGCCTCGAATTCGAACGAAAAAGCAATGGGCAATCGTAAGAGCCATCCCACGGGTTGTCAATCGCCATCCGGCAGTGCCCGCGCAGGCACGTAGTGGGGGCTCATAGCACCAAGGCCCCCGATCAATGGTAGCTCAGGTTTGTGCGCGTCGATCGACTCATTCGCCGGCTTGCTCGCGCAGCTTCGCCAGACGTGATTTCAGATGATCCAAAACGCGAGGGTCGTCGAGCTGTTTGGCCTCGGCCGCAAGCGAGATTTCGGCCTTGGCCAGCGACGCGCGCGCCGCTTCGCGATCACCCGCTGCCTGCTGCGCTTCGACAATTCTCAGTAGCACGTGCGTGCCCGGCACATCACCCTTTTGGAAAAGCTCCCACAGCTCGGTCAATAAGGCGATCGCCCGGGCGTGATCGCCGGCGCGCGCCGATTCCTGACCAAGAAAGAGGGTCGCTGTCTGCCACGGTTCGCTGTTGGGCTCCGCGGCGTTGCGGAATTCCTGCCAGGCGCTTATCGACCGGCCCACGTCCGGCGTGCCGTGAAAATAATTCGCACGTTCGCTCAGCAATTTCAAACGTTCGGCGTCGTCCCCAGCGTCGGCATAGCGCCGTGCCCATTGATTCGAGTATTCGTCGAGCGTGCCAGCGTTCACCAGGTTGTAGGCCTCGCGTCCGAGGTAATTCTGGCGCTGTTGACTGTCGATTTGTGGATCGGCGAGCATCCGTCGAGCATTCGCCAGCGCTTTTTCGTACTGTCCATCCCATTCCAGAAATACCTGCCGTGCCCATTCCAGCCGCAACCGCTCTTTAGCATCGGTCACGGCGGGTAACGCCGCATCGAGCCGGGCAATCGCCCGCTTGTAGTCCTTGGCGAGCTTGTCCTCGTCCATCTGGGCCCAGATCTCGTTGAGCTTGCGCCACTGGGGCAGGGCCGCGATCCGGTCGTCGTAAATCTTGCGAACGCCAGCGGTGCCATTCGCGTCGAGCCGGCGAATCTCTTCCACCACGTCGCCATAGAACACAAACAGCGGATCGTCCTTGCGCTCGTCCAGCGTGCTCAAAAGCGGCGCCACACTGGCAAGCGCCTCGTGCAGCTTCTGGGCACGCGCGCCGTCGCTATCGGCTTGACGCGCTTCGTCGAACAATTGATCGCGCTGACGCCGCGCCTGCTGCGCCTTTCGGGCATGCGCGAGGAACGACGCGGGCGTGATCCCCTTGTGATAGCCCGTGTATGCAAACGGCCGCCCGGTAGCATCGGCCAACACGACTACGGGCACTCCTGAAATCAGGTACTGCTCTTTCCATTTCGCGTAGCGATCCTGCAGTTCCTGCATTTCCGCGGGCAACTGTTCGAGATCGCCCGCCAGAAAGTTCAACTTCACCAGCACGAAGTTGTCGCGCGCCGCGGCGAACTCGGGCCGTTTGAAAACCTCGTCTTCGAGTAGCGTGCAGAAGTGACACCAGCCGTGGCCTGTGAAGACAATGAGCAAGTCCTTCTGCTCATCGACCGCCATGCGCTGGCCAAGGTCGATGCGCGGAATCCACTTGATATCCGGGGGAGCCGCATCGGCCGGATCGACCTGCAAGCCCAGGGCCGCGCAGGCAAGCAAGGCGCAGGTTAGCAAGGAAGAGAGAACGCGCATGGCTCTATCCCACTTCAAAATTGGGTTTTTCCGCGATGCAACCGCCATCTTATCGTCCCCGCGCGCGGCGAAGCAAATCCATTTCGGGGCGGCCGAGTGGCGGCCGACATGCTTTCTTGCCGATCGCCGTCGGGCCGCCTATCATCGAGCGCTGTTAGCCCACCCCAACGCGCGCTAGCCTACCCACCTCTGGCCGCATGAAATTCTTTGCCAAAATTTGCCGCGATAGCGCAGCGCCATTCGTCCGATTCGTCGGGGCCGGCGCCCTGGCGCAATTCTGTGTGGTTGTGTTCGTGGCCGCGATGCTCGTGACGCCTGATCGTGCATACGGCCAGGGTTACCCGGCCGACGAAGCCCCGCGGCACATGACCATTGCCGAGGGATTCGAGGCGCAACTCGTGGCCGCCGAGCCGCTGGTCCGCCAGCCGGTGGCTATCGAGTTCGACGATCGCGGCCGCCTGTGGGTCGTGCAGTATCTCCAGTATCCAAACCCAGCAGGGCTCAAGCGGGTGCAGGTCGATCGGTACTCACGCACCGTCTACGACAAAATGCCCGAGCCGCCGCCGCGCGGCACACCGGGCGCCGATCGCGTCACGATCCTGGAGGATACCGACGGCGACGGCCGGGCCGACCGCGCCAAGGATTTCGTCGCCGGGCTGAACCTGGCGAGCGGGTTGGCCTTTGGCTATGGCGGCGTGTTCGTCATGAACGCCCCGTACCTGCTCTTTTATCCGGACCGTGATCGTGACGACGTGCCCGACTCCGATCCCGAGGTACTGCTCACGGGCTTCGGCATCGAAGACGCACACAGCGTCGCCAACTCACTCACCTGGGGACCTGACGGCTGGCTGTATGGCGCACAGGGAAGCACCGTCACGGCCAACGTGCGCGGCATCGAATTCCAGCAAGGCGTGTGGCGCTATCATCCCGTATCGCACAAGTTCGAATTGTTCTGCGAAGGGGGTGGCAACTCGTGGGGGGTCGACTTCGACGCCCACGGAGAGCTCTTGTATAGCACGAACTTTGGCGGCTTCGTCATGCTCCACGGCGTACAGGGAGGCTACTACTGGAAGAATTTCGGCAAGCACGGCGCGCTGCACAATCCGTATACCTACGGCTATTTCGATCACGTGCCGCACGCAAACTTCACGGGTGGGCACGTCACCGACGGCGGCATCGTTTACCAGGCCGACTTGTTTCCCGCGGAGTTTCGCGGACGCTACATCGCCGCCGACCTGTTGGGTCACGCCGTCCATTGGCACACGCTCGCTCTGCGCGGCTCGTCGTTCAGCTCCGCACATGGCGGAACGTTGCTGGCCGCCAATGACACCTGGTTCGCGCCCAGCGACGTCACGGTCGGACCGGACGGTGCGGTCTACGTCGCCGATTGGCACGACGCCCGCACCGCCCATCCCGATCCTGACGCCGAATGGGATCGCCGCAACGGGCGCGTCTATCGCATTCAGCCGCGCGGGGCTGTGCGCAAGCCGACCCGCGATCTGCGCGACGTCGATGATGACGCGTTGGTAAGCGAGCTGGCTATCACCAACCGATGGTACGTCCGCCGAGCGCGTCGCATCCTGGCTGAGCGTGCCGCCAAGAAGCGGAATCCGGCAGTGGCTGCACAACTGAAGAAGCTGGCGACCGGTGAGGCCACGCCCAGCGCCGCGCAAGGAGCCGGTGTCCCGCCGCTCGAAGCGCTGTGGACGCTTTATTGCGTAGGCGGCTTTGATGAAACGACCGCTACACAGCTTCTGCAAGACACGGATCCCCATCTGCGCGCTTGGACCGTACGGCTGATCGGCGACGAGCCCGAGTTTTTGACATCGCCGGCCAATCGACTCGTGAAGCTAGCCGGCGACGAGCCGAGCGTGATCGTGCGCCGGCAACTGGCCTCGACGGCAAAACGCTTGCCGGCTGACACCGGAATCTCGATCGCCGCGAGGCTTGCCGAACACGCTGAGGACAAGGACGACCCTTACCTGCCGCTGTTGATCTGGTGGGCGGTCGAGCATTTTGCCACGGAATCGCGCGATGCCGTCCTGGCGACGTTTACCTCGCCGCAATCATGGCAGTCGCCACTTACCCGTGATTTTCTCTTGCCCCGATTGATCGAGCGTTACGCGGCCGAGCGGAACGCCGATGGTGCCGCATGCTGCGAGAAGCTCTTGAGCGTGGCGCCCAACCGCGCGGCCCGAACGACGCTATGGTCCGCCCTGGACAAAGGGTGGCGCGGACGTGTGACGATTGCCGAGGCGCCGGCTACGCTTGTCCAACTGGCAATTGCCGATTGGCAAGCGGATCGGGACAACATGACGCTCGCGCGGCTCACGGCGCGCCTCGGACACCGGCCAGCGCGCGATTACGTTTTGGCCCGCGCGCTCGACGCGGACGTCGACGAAGCGTCGCGCGTCGCGGCAATTGACGTTCTAGCCGAACTCGCCGCGCCCCGGGACATCGCGCGGCTCGCATCCCTTCTGACGCCGACGAATTCCGCGGCACTGCAAGCAGCAACCTTGCGGGCGCTTGCCCGTGCGAGCGACCCAGAGCTGGCCGATGCTGTTTTGGCCGCCTATCCGCAAATGACGCCGAATCTGCGCAGCCAGGCGCGCGACGTGCTGCTCGCCAAGCGTGCCTGGGCGCGGCGATTGCTGGATCGAGTTGCCAAGGGCGCAATCGAACCTCAGGAGATTCCGCTCGATCAGTTGCGCGTCGTCGCCGCGCATGACGATGAGGAACTGAACGCGCTGGTGCGAAGATTCTGGGGCGCTATCCACCAGGCCACGCCCGAGGAGCGTCTGGCCGTCGTGCGGCGCTTGAACAACGACCTGCGCGCGGCCGTCGGCCACGCCGACGCAGGTCGTGACATCTTTCGCCGGCAATGCGGCACTTGCCACACGCTCTTCGGCGAAGGAGAAAAAATCGGCCCCGAGCTGACGCACGCCAACCGTCGCGATCGCGATTTCCTGCTCGCCAGCATCGTCGATCCGGGCGCCGTCGTGCGCAAGGAGTACACCAACTACACGGTGCAAACGACCGATGGTCGCATTCTTACCGGCTTACTGGCCGAGCAGGATGCCAACAGCGTGACCGTGCTCACGGCCAAGAACGAACGGTTGCGCCTGGCGCGCAGCGAAGTCGAAAGCATCAACGAATCGCCCCAATCGCTCATGCCTGACAACATTGCCGAGCAGTTGTCGCCGCAAAATCTGCGCGACCTGTTTGCCTGGCTGCAATCACAACCGGATGCCAAATGATGCCTCGGGCCGGCGCTCTCCCGCGGCCGGCGCTCGCGAGATAAGGAGAACAATCATGCCACGATCTTCCGTGTTGTCGGCGTTGTTGTGCGTGCTGGTGTACTTTACCGCGGCGCAAATTGTCGGGGCCGAGACGCCCGCCGCTCGCCGCGCATACGAAAATCGCTTGACGCCGATCGCGGATCCGCAGCCGCTGTTGGCCGACCATCCGCGGTTTGTCGAGCCAGTGCGCGAGACGCGCCGCTTCGAAGCCCCAGCGCTCGTGCAGGACGACCAGGCGGACCTGGCGGTCCGCGCGTGGCGTTTTTCGTACAACGCCCGCGGCATCGTGGAAATGCCGAACCGACTGCGCGGCAGCGACACCGCCATCATTGTCGTCCACCCGTGGGGGATCGACGACGGTCAAGGCTGGCGTACCCCCGAGCCGGCTGGCGCCGCCTTTCAGTGCACGCCGGAAAAGAACCTGCTGCTCAACCAGCACATCGCCGAGGTGATCAACCCAATGCTCACGGCGCTGCGCCCGCGCGTGGGCCTGGTGCTGTACAGCCTTCCCGGCAAGGAAGATCCGATCCGCAAGAAGATTTATCGCTCTTTCCGTGGTGAACCAACTCCGGCCGAGCGCAAGGAAGGTGCCGTGCAGTTAGCTGCAAAACTCACGGCGTTCGATTACCACGGCCGCGATCTGCCAGCGGCCCTCGAACTGTCCGCCGCTCTACCGGTGGTCGATTACTTTCGCCAGTTTCGCGGGCTCGATCCCACGGCCCCCTTTAACCACGAAGGCTTTTGGGATTTGCCGATTCCCGTTTCAAAACATATCACGGTCGCGCCGCGCGACGTCGTGATCTACGACGGCGAGGGGTACGACCCGCTCCGACAGTTCTTGCGCGACAATGGAATTCGCCACGTGCTTTTGACGGGCTACAACACCGACATGTGCTTCTGCAAGACGACGGCCGGCTACGACAACCTGTCGCCCGACTTCAACGTCTTCCTGGTCGGAGATGCGACGGTGGCCACGTTCCCGGCCAATCCCGAGCCGCGCTTTGCCACGAACGCCGCGATCTCGTTCGCCGCGCTCGATCACCTGGTGACGCAGGTATCATGGATCAAACCGCTGGCCGCCGGCCAGGCAGCCAAGTAAACGAATTGCAATGAGCGATCCAAGAACGACAACGCCGACGCGTCCAAATTTAGCCGGCCGGCTCGCCCGCCGCGATTTCCTGCGCGCCAGTGCCGCGGCGGTTCTGGGCGGCGCGGCCCTCGCGCGTCGTGGCGCGGCCAACCAGTCTCAGCCGGGCACAGCCCTGGTCGCCATCACGCTCGACCTGGAGATGAGCCGCAACTTCCCGCGCTGGGAAGATACGCACTGGGATTACGAAAAGGGAAACCTCAACGACGAATCCAAGGCGTACACCGTCGAGGCTTGTCGCCGCATCAAAGCCGCGGGCGCGGTCGCGCATCTGTTCGCCGTCGGTCGCGTTTGCGAACAGGAGAATCTCGACTGGCTGCGGCAGCTCGCCGCTGACGGGCATCATGTTGGCAACCATACCTACGATCACGTCAACGTGCTGGCCACGCACCCGGAAGACGTGCAATTTCGTTTCAAGCGAGCGCCATGGCTGGTGGCCGGCCGATCGGTCGAGCAGACGATCGCCGACAATATTCGCCTGACGACCGTTGCCCTGCGCGAGCGGACGGGCATCGCGGTCGATGGCTTTCGGACGCCCGGCGGATTCGCCAACGGCCTCGCGGATCGCCCGGATATTCAAGAGATGCTGCAAGCGCAGGGTTTCGATTGGGTCAGCAGCAAATACCCGGCCCATCCGAATAGCGAGCCGGGCATCGAACCGAGCGAAGTCGTCTTAGCCGGCATCGTGGCGGCGCAAACAGCGGCGCAACCCTTTATCTACGAGTCGGGCCTGTGTGAAATCCCGATGAGCCCGGCCAGCGACATCAACGCCTTCCGCAGCGGCCGCTGGAAGCTCGACTGGTTTCTGGAAAGCGTGCGGCGCGGCCTGGGCTGGGCGATCGCGAATCGCGCCGTGTACGACTTCCTCGGCCACCCGTCGTGCCTGTACGTCGCCGATCCCGACTTCCGCACGATCGACCTGATTTGCCAGACCGTTGGTAAAGCAAAGGACGCCGCAAAAATCGTCGACCTGGGGACGATTGCCCGCGCTACCAGGGCCAAGGTCGCCGCAGAGAAAGCCCGCTGATCGGTGAGCTTAGATCGATCAGGTCGTTGGAAAGTCGTCTGAGTACGGGACAAAAAAATCGCGGACCGCCGGCAGCGGCATACACGGCGGGCGATGCGTACCGGCGGTCCTCATGCCGACGAACGGAGTGGAACATCGGCACTGCCAGCCATCATTGCACATTGTGCGCCACTCCGGTAGCGCCGTTGCCATCCGTAAGTTGCTGGCGTCCTGACAAAGTGTCCTCTCAAGGACTTCTCCGCATTTGGTGGGGAGTCGCTGCCAGCGGATCGATGTTACGTTCACCCGAGCGCTCCCAAAAGGGGAGAGTCGTTCCGGTTCCGCGCATCGGTATAATCTTGGCGCTTGTTCCATCGCTTCGAATAACTGGGGGAGGATACTTCGATGCATCGCCGAGACTTCTTGATCGCCGCCGCGGCCGCTGGTGCCTTGCCACAACAACTAGCACGGCAACTTGCCGCCGCCCAGCCGCCCAAGTCATCCGCCAAAGACGCCGCTGAAACGGCCAGTTGCTGCGGGCCCGGCTACCCTTCGCCGCAAGAGGCCGCCAAGGCCCCGCCCGAAAAATTGCTCTACACGCTTGGTCTATATGCGGGCACGCCGGTCGAAAAGCCCGACTTTTTGGCGACGATCGACGTCGATCCGAAGTCTTCGACCTATTCGCAAGTGATTCACAGGCTGCCGATGCCGTTTGTCGGCGACGAACTCCACCATTTCGGCTGGAACGCGTGCAGCTCCTGCCATGGCGATGCCCAAAAATCGCGCCGCTACCTGGTTATTCCTGGTCAGCGCTCCAGCCGCATCCATATCGTCGACACGTCCGATCCGCGCGCGCCGAAAATGCACAAGGTGATCGCGCCCGAGACGATCAAAGCCAAGGCCAACCTCAGCGCCCCACACACCGTACATTGCGCGCCGGACGGGCGGATCATTATCTCGATGCTGGGCGATGCCGAGGGACGCGGGCCAGGCGGCTTTCTCGTGCTCGACGAAAACTTCGACATTGCCGGACACTGGGAGAATAGCGCCCCCGGCATGAAGTTCAATTACGACTTCTGGTATCAGCCGCGGCACAACGTGATGGTGTCGAGCGAATGGTCCGCGCCGCAGACGTATTACGGCGGCTTCAATCTCGACGACGTCGCCGCCGGCAAATACGGCACGCAGATTCACTTCTGGGATTGGCAGAAGCGCGCGATCGTGCAAACCGCCGACCTGGGCGATCAAGGGCGCATCCCGCTCGAGGTCCGTTTCCACCACAATCCGGACAGCACGCACGGTTTTGTCGGCGCGGCGCTATCGAGCACGATGTGGCATTGGCACAAGGCGGGCGATCGCTGGCAAGTCGACAAGGTGATCGCCGTCGACCCGGTCGAAGTAAAGAGCTTCCCGTTTCCGCTGCCCGGCTTGATCACGGACCTGGTGCTGTCGATGGACGATCGCTACCTGTATTTCTCCAACTGGCTGCACGGCGACATCCGTCAGTACGACGTCAGCGATCCGGCGAATCCGAAGCTGACCGGCCAGTTATGGTGCGGCGGCCTGTTGGGCAAAGCGCCGGAAGTGGCGGGGCACAAAGTCGTAGGAGGTCCGCAGATGTTGCAGCTGAGCCTCGATGGCCGCCGGCTGTATGTCACCAGCTCGCTTTTCAGCAGTTGGGACAATCAGTTCTATCCCGACATGGCCAAGACCGGCTCGTTCCTCCTGCAGGTCGATTGCGATCCGAAGGGCGGAATGAAAATCAACGACCGCTTCTTCGTCGACTTCGGCCGCGAACCGGGCGGCCCTGCGCGAGCGCACGAAATGCGCTACCCCGGCGGCGACTGCACGTCGGATATTTGGACGTGAGTCGTCGCTTGGTCGTCGATCATCAACAATGATCGAGCGCCTTTAGCTCGCAACGCGCGCCAGGCCGAATTCAGCTCGCGCCGGCGGCTGCTTCCACCATTTCGTCGTGCTCGGCAACCGCCTTGTCGATGGCTTCCTCGGCATCCTCGCACGCCTTCACGACCGCGTCGACGTCGATCTTATCTCCCTTCACCAGTTCAGCTAGCGCCGCCTGCTGTTTGGCTTCGACCTGCACCTGCTTTTCTACTTTGTCGAGCGAGGCCAAGGCCTTTTTATCGCCCGCAAATTCCTTCTTCTCCTCGGCCAAATACGTTTGCGTCAGCTTCACGTTCTGCGCCAGCTCGTTAACGTGGGCCCGGGCGATCGTCGGAGCGACCGGCTGGCTGTTGCGCCGGGAGCGCTGCGCGTAATTGCGAAAATCGCGCGACACGTCGCGCGAATGCCGCATCGTTCTGGTTGACGAACGACTGTAAGCGTCGCCACGAATTTTTGATCCTGCGTCGCGTATCTGCACATTTGCCAGCAAGGCGCCCGCCGAAACCAGAAACGCTGCCGTAACCAGGAACAGTCGAGGCCGTCGAACTCGTGACATGCGATGCTCCTTTCCATGACAGATATGGGTCGTTTGACCCAGAAACAATGCGGTTCGAGCCTGCGCATTATTGAGCAGTGAATCGGTCGAAGCAATCAGCGGACCGTGTAATTTGGGGTCCAGCGAAGTGATATCGTGGTCGGTTCCAAGAAGCGGGGAGAAACTTTGTAATCAACGATTGATTATTCGTCGATATTGAGCGGAGGTTGTTTATGCACTTGCGCTTAACTCTGTAAACGACTCCACGTTACCACCTCGACGCAAACACGCCGGGAAAGCTGCGTGACCGAATCCCGAGCCGCGATCTACTGATTCTGCGGGCCGTCATAACGCTTGTGTCAGCGGCTGCAATGCGTTCCCGGCGGGCGAGTAAGATAAAGGGCATGCTCCAATCATCCGCCAGACCCGACGCGACCAGGCGGTGGTTCTCACGCGTTTGGTTCCTGGTCGGCGTTATTGCGCTACTGTGCGTTGGCGCGGCGGCGTGGATCTATCAGTCGTACGATCGGGCGGCCGAGCAGATGCTCGCCAATGCACGCGCGAGGGGAGAACCTGTCACACCCATTGAGTTGGAGACATACTACGCCGTTCCACCGGTGAGTGAAGATGCAACTTCGTTGTGGCTTGCGGCTCTCGCTAAGCTGAGGCTCTCGCCAAAGCCGGACTGGACGGTCTATCGCGAGCTACCTTATTTCGCCGATGGCAGCATTCCGCCGCTGCCGCCGGGAGAGTGGCCTCAGCTTGCGCTAGCCGAACAGTTCTTAGCGGAGCAAAAAGAGGTTCTAGCGGCGCTACGCGCAGCGGCTGACTTTGGCGGTCGAGCGCGTTTTCCCGATGGGAATTACTTAGATGCGCATGACCGCGGCTCTGCCCTCGGGTTCTGCGCGCGCTGTCTGGAACTCGAAGCCCTCGTGCGTCTATATCGTGGCGACGTATCGGGAACCGCGGCCTCGCTGAACGCGCAGCTCGCAATCGCCCATGCATTAGAAGATGAGCCATCTAGCATGGCGTTTCATAAGATGGCAGTGGTTTACGGGGACACGAACGTGCGTACCTACTTGACGACCGAAGACTTTTCGGACGCAGACCTGTCGCGATTAGAGAACGACCTGCTCGCGATTGACTTTCGCAAGTCGCTTCGCGGCGCGCTGTACGGCGAGCGGCTCTTCGGATTGAGTATGTCCGAGTACGTTGCCACCGCGCCGCTCGACAACCCGGAGCTTTTTGCCCAGCGACTGAGGAGGCCTTTCGACAGGGTAGCGTATTTGGCCATGACCGAAGATTGGCTCGCAGTCGCCGACACCCCCTGGACGCGAATACTGGCCGAAGGAGATGCCGTGGCCGCGCGTTGGAACGACATGACGGGGCTGTTGCACCCGACCACAAAACAGCTGTCATACATCAATCTCTTCTATGTAGGTACCGTGCGTCGCGAAACTTCGCGGCGGCTGTCAATCCTGGCGATCGAGCTCGAACGATATCGCAAGCGGCACGGCGCGCCACCGGCGCTGCTCGATGAGCTCGCGCCGGAAGTTCTGTCCGAGGTGATCGACGATCCCGCGTCGGGTGGGCAATTCCGCTATCTTGTTAGCGAAACCGACTACGTCGTTTACAGCACATCGACACGATTCCCGCTTCTATACGGAGCCGCGCTCGACTCCGAGACAGGTGCCAATCCGGCGCTACTCTTTCGTCGCTCGCTTGTGAGCGATAAAGCGCCAACCGAACCGGCAACTGATGACCGATAGCCTCCTCCTAGGGATCATTGCCATCAGCGACCGAGCAGCCTGGCAGGGCCCGCCGTAGCTCGGCAATTTGCTCGTCGCTGACTGGTGTCCTACGCAGCCACAGAGACTCGAGGTTCGTCAGCGCGGCGAGCGCACGCGCGTCGCTCACGTGCGTGCCGTCAAGGTTGAGCATCTTCAGCCGCGTCAGGCCCGCAAGCGCCGAGCAATCCTCGACATTCGTATCCAGCAGTTTCAGCGATTCTAGATTCGTCAGTCCGGTCAATGGCGATACGTCACGGACTTCGGTTCCTTCGAGGTCGAGATTCGTCAAGCTGGTCAATCCAGCAAGCGGCGTCAAATCGCGGACGTGAGTATTTGCCAAATAGAGGTCGGTGAGTTTTGTAAGCGCAGCCAGCGGGCTTAGATCGCGGACGGGGGTCTGTTCCAGGTTGATAAAGTTCAGGTTCGTGCAGTGCGCAAGCGACGTCAGATCGTGTACCTTGCAGCGCGGGGCGTAAATCACTTCCAACCGGCCGTGACGGGCAACCGGTCCGATATCGGCCACGGGCGTCTCGCCCACATCGAGATACTTCACCCCTGGCATTTCGGCCAGCGGGGTCAAGTCGCTGACCTGCGAGTGCCGGAGACGCAAGTGGTCCAGGCTGCGGAACGCCACCAGCGGTGTGACGTCTGTCATTGTCTCGCTTCCCTGCGCGAAAACGACGCGCGGCCCGCGTAACTTGTCCCAAATCCGCTCCCACCACGGCCGCCCGTCGCGCGAATAAAACGTCGTTGTGGTCCCAAAGTCAAGATCGCCATAGGCCTCGATGCGTTTGGCAGCGAGCATTTCGCGGCGCGATTGCATTCTCTCGAACAGGAGCCAACAAACGGCGATCGCCACCACCGTGACGAGAAGCAACGTACGGAGGTTGTCCGCACTCCAGCGACGGGCATCTGGCGGAACTGTCGACATGCAGGACATTCTAATACGTGGTCGACGACAGCACTCCCGCCGCTATTGGAGCACGCCGTGCCCTATTCCTCGTTAAAACAACGGCGAGGCGGGCGATTCGTCCCAATTGGCCCATCCCCCTATAATGACGTATCCTATCGGAGCAGGAATAACTGTATTCGCGGTACGAATTCGCCTACTCCCAAATCGCAAAAACCACGATGCTTAACATTGCTCTCTTCGCCGCCGTGCCTGCTTCGCTGGCCTGGGCCGTCGCGATCATTATTCTGATATTGATCCTGTTAGTCTTCGTGATCGTGGCCGCGGCCTATGGCAACTTGTGGTTTCAAGCGTACATGTCCAACGCCCAGGTCGGCCTGTTGCGACTGGTGGCGATGGGCTTTCGCCAGGTGAACGCCCGCACGATCGTGCAGTCGAAAATCATGGCCATGCAGGCCGGCCTCGGCAACGATCCTGCGACGGGTATCACCACGCAGCGGCTCGAAGCGCATTACCTGGCCGGCGGCAATGTTCCGGGCGTGATTCGAGCGATCATCGCCGCGCATCGCGCGGATATCGATCTCGATTTCGACCGTGCGGCGGCCATCGACCTGGCTGGTCGCGACGTGCTGGACGCCGTGCAGACGAGCGTCAATCCGAAAGTGATCGACTGCCCCGATCCGCAGAAATCGAAAAAATCGACGTTGAGCGCCATCGCTCGTAACGGCGTTGAGTTGCAGATTCGCGCCCGCGTGACGGTGCGCACCAATATCAAGCAGTTGATCGGCGGCGCCACCGAAGAAACCGTGATCGCCCGTGTCGGCGAAGGGATTATCACCTCGATCGGTTCGGCCGAAAGCCACCTGGTCGTGATGGAGAATCCGGACATGATTTCCAAGGCGGTGCTCGCGCGCGGGCTCGACGCACAGACGGCCTTCGAGATCGTATCGATCGACATCGCTGATATCGACGTCGGCGAGAACATTGGCGCCCGGCTGCAGGCCGACCAGGCCGAGGCCGACACGCGCGTCGCCCGGGCCAAGGCCGAAGAGCGGCGGGCGTTCGCCATCGCTCGCGAGCAGGAAATGAAGGCCAAGGTGTCCGAGAACAAAGCCGAGGTGATCATGGCCGAAGCCAAGGTTCCGCTGGCCATCGCCTCGGCCTTCCGCGACGGCAATTTCGCCACCGCCGGCGGCTAAGCCCGAAGGTTCTCAGCCGCCTTTCGAAGGGCATGCGACGGCCGACTCCTTGCGCCTGTTGTGTTCTCTGCGTGATTCGGCGTTAATAACGCCATTGCGCTGCGCGCGTTCTGTATGATCCGGAACCGGTCACTCCCCGAGTCCCCCCGCATGTTCTCCTTCATACTTCTAACCGTGATCGCAGCCGATCCGGCGCCGGGCGATCAAACCAGGCTCGACCTGCTAAGAACCTTTCGCGACGAGCTCGTGCAGATCACGCCCGGCAAGGGAGATTTTCCCGCCAGCTTCGAGATGGGGTCTGATAATGGCTCCGCCGCGGAACGTCCCGCCCATCGCGTCCAGCTCTCTCGCCCGTTTGCGATTGCACGCTACGAAGTTCCGCAGAACCTCTGGCAGGCCGTGATGGGCCACAACCCCAGCCGCTGGAAAGGCCCTCGCAACTCGGTCGAAATGCTCAGCTACGACGACGCAGTCGAGTTCTGTCGTCGCGCGACAACGGACTTGCGCGAGGCAAAGCTGATTACCGCCAAGGAAGTAATCCGGCTCCCCAGCGAAGCCGAATGGGAATATGCGGCACGGGCTGGCACGCGCACGCGGTATTCTTTTGGGGACGACGCGTCCCATCTCGGCGACTACGCCTGGTTCACCGGCAACGCAGCGGGCAACGACCCTGCCGTAGGCGCCAAGCGTCCCAACAACTGGCAGCTTTACGACGTACACGGCTACCTGTGGGAATGGTGTGCTGACGCCTGGCATGACAATTACCAAGGCGCCCCGACCGACGGCACAGCCTGGCACGACGCGGACGCCAACGAGCGCGTGCTGCGCAGCGGCAGTTGGAAAGACCCGGCCGACCGGCTGACAAGCAGCGCTCGCCGCGGCGCGGCTCATGATCTGAAAGACGATGCCGCAGGTTTGCGCTGTGTGCTGGCAGAAGAGCCGTAGAACCTGCAATTCATGGTGAGCGATTATCTTGCCCCATGACATCTTTGGCGGCTAAAGTGGAGCGGTACTGTCCATATCCTCACCTGGGACCACTCCATGCTCGCCATTTCGCTCGCGCTCGCACTGGTCACGGCGACGCCTAAACCGGACAACGCCGCACCCGATACGATCGTCGTCTGTCCCGAGGCATTTCGCGCCGCTCTTGCCCCCTGGCTCGCACTCCGCAAGGAGCAGGGGCACCGCTGCCAGGTCATCAAGCCTGATACGGCCGACAAGCTGCGTGGCAAAATCTTAGCGGCCGCGGGGCGTGGTGCCTTGCGCTACGTCGTGCTGGTCGGCGACGCGCCGATCGAAACGGCTCCCAAGAAATCATTGGTCACGGTGCCCACGCATTACGTCCCCTCGCAAGTGATTCACCGCTTCGGCGGCGAAAAGCAGATCGCCGGAGACAATTGGTTCGCCGATCTCGACGACGATCAGTTGCCCGACGTGGCGATCGGGCGTTTGCCAGCCGATTCGCCCGAGGATCTGCGCACCATGGTCGAAAAGATCGTGGCTTACGAGCGTGGGCCGGCCCCCGGCAATTGGCAGCGGCGGATCAACCTGGTCGCCGGGCTGGGGGGCTTTGGTGCGATTGCCGATGCCGCGATCGAAGCCAGCGCCAAGCGACTATTGATCGAAGGTATTCCGGCCGCCTACGCGACCAGCGTTACGTACGGCAGTTGGCGCAGTCCTTACTGCCCCGATCCGCAGTTGTTCCATGCCTCGACCGTCGATCGCTTTAACGAGGGGTGTCTGTTCTGGGTCTACATGGGGCACGGTCACACGCGCACGGTCGATCGGGTGCGCACGCCCGACGGCCAGCATCACATTTTCAACACGGCCGACTGCTCGAAGCTGCAATGCGGCGCCCGTTCGCCCATTGCGCTAATGCTCTGCTGCAGCACGGGCGGATTCGATCAGCGCGAAGATTGCCTTGCCGAGGAGCTGTTGCGTGCGAAGGAAGGGCCGGTGGCGGCCCTGGCCGGCTCGCGCGTTACGATGCCCTACGCGATGAGCGTCCTGGGGGCCGAAATGTTGCGGATCTATTTTTCCGAGGATTGCCGCACGGTCGGCGAATTGCTGTCCTCGGCGAAGCGGGCCATGATCACGCGGCCGCGCGACGACGAACGCAGCCAGGCGATCGATGCCCTGGCAAAGTTACTTAACCCGGCCAGCCAGGATCTGGCACTTGAACGAGCCGAGCACTTGGAGATTTTCAATCTGATCGGCGATCCGCTCTTGAAGCTGCCACGTGCCGCCGTGGCCCAGGTGAAAGCCCCCGCGAATGTCCGCTCGGGCGAGTCGCTGGCGATCACCGGCACGGCGCCCTTTGACGGTGCGGTGGAAGTCGAACTCGTGGTGCGCCGCGATCGGCTTACCTTCCGGCCGCCGGCCCGCACGAAGTATGAGAATTCACAGACAGCCCGCGATGAATACCAGCGAACGTACGTTCGGGCGAACGACGCGCGGCTCGTTTCGGCAATGACGATGGCAAAAGGAGGCACGTTTGCCGCAACCCTGGCCGTGCCCGCCGAAGCCAGCGGAGAGTGCCACGTGCGCGTGTTCGTGCAAGGCGAGAAGGAGACCGCCGTCGGCGCTGCCGACGTCACGGTCGAGTCGGCCGTCGCCCGGAAAGATTGAAAGGCGCGCCGGCGCCGCTGCTTATTGAAGTCTTTACTTCTGCGGAGTCCGGCACGGCCGACAAAGCGATGTCGCTTTTCGCCCGTCTTTCGCCCTTCGTCCGTTGATTCCAATCGCTCCCGGAATCGGCCGTTCAGCCCATCTCGCGCCAGATATCTTCCGAGTAGGGACGCTCGGCGATCCGGCCTAATTCGTCCAGCGTGCGGCGCTGACCGACGTTGTGCCAAGGGCTGACGCCTTCGAGTTCGGGCATCATCTCGACCAATTGCGAGGCCAACGTTTGGGCCAGCCGCTTGACCGACGAGCTGTCCGCCTTTTCGGCGATGGCCGCCACGGTCTTCATGATCCGCACCAGACGAGCGCGCTCCAGTACGGGAGCCGACAGGGGCGAATTCGAATCGACCATCAGTTCCGAAATGGGAACCTCCAGCACGCTTTGCCACCAATAGACGCGGCTCAGGCGCAGATCCGAGGTCTCGTCCTCTTCCAACTCCAGATCGCGGATGCTGCTGCGCAGTTGACGTGCCAATCCACGCAAGGAGATCCCTTGCTGCTGGCGGACCGCGGCGATCCGATGTAAGGCCACGCGTTTTGCGGCGGGTGGAGGTGCCGCAGGCTGCGGCGAAGGCGCCTTGATCGCCGGGAATGCGCCGGCCCCGATTTCAGAAATGCTCATGCCGAACCTCGATCCTGTCCAGGGTTGATGCGGGACGATCCACCGACGGCAACCCTGCCGGCACGATTCCACATCCCTACGAACGAAAAAGCAGGGCGGTTCACCGTTCCCAAACGGCACGCGTCACGGTGAGCGAGCCTTTGTTCCAGGGCCGGATGAAAATCCAGCGAACCGCCCTGATCAATCCATTTGCTTTCGCACGGAGCACGACAACTCAATCGCATGACGCCTCTTCAAGCGCATGGCCCCATTCCATGGAACGACGCGCATGACGTTGCGCCGCAACACGACTTGCCAGAGATGTCGCAGCAGATCCTCGGCTGACCCGCGGACCTTACTCCCCCGTTTGGGAACTCGGTAGATGTGGTGTGGCGAGTTCCGAAGGAAATCATAGCCAGTCGCGTTGAGGGGGACAAGCGCCCGACACCCAGGTTATTTTTCGATAGCGGAACAGGGCGACGAAGGGCAGTCTGCCATTCCCTATGGCAAACAGGCGCGCCAGATGGCTCGTCCTCGTCCAAGACATGGGCACGAACGTGCCAAGTTCCGCGCAAGCGCGACCGATAGCTAGACCCTCTAGGGCACGTTACTTAGCCTCAAAACTATCGGCGTTTCGACAAGCTTCGCCGTGTGCGAGTGCCCAGGATCAGTGGTTCAGTAACAGAAAGGAAGGGAAGAGCACCGTCCGAGAGCACGCGAAATCCAAGTGACGGAAACGTCACCCAACACAAGGACAAAAAACCGCCAAGACGTAACGTTTCTCATGGTCGAGCGTCTTGTGGCTTCGTTTCCAGCGGGGGCTTTATTCCCCCATGGCAAAGGCCTTCAAACGCAGCAGGTAATTCGGGCGTTTGGGCCGCCCCGATGCGTCGCCCGCGTCGCAGTGCTGCGGCTCGAACCGGCCAGACATTGGCGCCATCCCGGAGGCGAGGCAGCGACGCAATTCCACTTCGTGCTGCGGGTAACGGCGGGCGTGCAGGTAGCCTTGCAGGTCCTCTTCTTTACCGGCCAACCAGGGCCCCAGGGCACGGCGCTCGATGAGTTGCAATGCGGGCCCCGTGGCCAGTCCACGCTCCTTCTTTCGGGCGGCCAAGGTAAAACGTCCACGGCCCGCATCGCCGTGTGAACGTGCGACCACCAACGGATGCGCGGACGCCCGTTTCCACATTTTGTGCAGGCCGGTCAGGTCCAGATCGCAATCACTGGACCTGAGCAGGACCAGGTCGCCGTCGGTCACCCGCGCCCCGCGGCGAAAGCACGCGTTGTCACCCATGGCCGTGGAATGATGAATGACCGTGGCCTGCGGGTAAGCGCGAACCAACTCAGCGAGGCTCTCGCCCGTGGCGTCGGTCGAGCCATCGTCGAAAAGCACCAGGTTCCAGCGTGGAGTCAGCTCGGGCAGGATTTCCAGGGCTTGCGTAAAGATGAGCGACACGCGATCCGCATCGTTCCGCAGCGGCAAGATCATGCAAAGCGAAGGTTTCAAACCGACACCCTTTTCTCGAGCAGCCATGATTCGTAAGAGATCGCCCTGCCAGCCTGGCCTTGCAACGTAAACATCGGACCGTGGCGCGCGCATCTCCAGCCATGCACTTACGGAGGCATGTAGAGCTTAACTTGCCGCGGGCAGCGAACGATTCGATCGCGAGGCAAATACGTGTGGCGCGGGGACACCACTTCCCGGCGGCCGCGGGCCGTGGACGGCGCGAACCTGTGAGGGTGGCGAGGCGGTCCGTGAAGTAGTGTTAGGCAGTTTTTACCGCTAAGCTGTGAGCGTGGCGGTGTCAGCTCCGTTACAATCCGTCCCGTTCGCCCAGCTCCCATTCTTTCCGGGTTGAGATACCAGTGTCCGCCCATCCTGCAGCCGACGCACCTGTTCCCAACTTCGCCAAGGGCGACGGCCTGTTGCCCGCCGTGGCGCAAGACGCCGTCACGGGCGAGGTGCTGATGGTCGCGTACATGAACTCGGAGAGCTTCGCCGAGACCGTGGCTACAGGGCGTGCAGTCTATTTCAGCCGCTCCAAGGGGCGATTATGGCGCAAGGGGGAAGAGAGCGGCCACGTACAGCAGGTCGTGCAGATTCTCGTCGATTGTGACGCCGATACGATCTTGCTGAAGGTCAACCAACAAGGCCCGGCCTGTCACGAGGGCTATCGCAGTTGCTTCTTTCGCGAGCTCTCGGGCGACGGTGTGAAGGTCGTGCAAAAGCGCCTGGTCGATCCCGCCACCGTTTACGGCCGCAAGTGATTGTGTGGTGCTTGCAGGCGCCCGACGATGACATTTCGCCGCGATTTCGTCGTGGGATTTCGTCGTGGCGTTTTTTTGTCCGTGGCGATTCTCGACAATCAAGTTTGCTCATCGCGCGGCGCTCGGCCTGGTTGTGAGCGCCGCGCGAGGTAGCCTCGGCCATCCCATCTTTCTAATGACTAGACATGGGAGGTGAGCGAGTTAGAATCAACATCCCACCACGCGTCCACCCGCGCGTATTCGCTCATTTCTAACGATGGAGATCACCCGTGAGCGCTGAAGCACGCCTCGGTGAACTGAAGCTGCAATTGCCGCCCGCGCCGAAACCAGCCGGCGTTTACAAGCCCGTGGTCGTCATTGGCAACGTGGCGTACGTCTCGGGCCACGGTCCCTTGAAAAGCGACGGCTCACTCTCGACCGGCAAGGTCGGCTCCGAGGTCGATCAACAGGCCGGGTACGACGCAGCCCGCCAGACTGGCCTGGCGATTCTGTCGACGCTCAAGGCGCACTTTGGCAGTCTCGATCGCGTCGTGCGGCTAGTGAAGACCCTGGGCATGGTCAATGCCGCGCCCGACTTCCAGCAACATCCGGCCGTGATCAACGGCTTCAGCGATTTAATGTCGCAGGTTTTCGGCGCCGATCATGGCGTCGGCGCGCGGAGTGCCGTTGGCATGGGCTCACTGCCGGGGAATATCTCGGTCGAGATCGAAGCGATCTTTGAAGTGAAGAACGCTTAACCGCTGGTGGCGGAGTCAAACGGACCACTACCCATCAAGGGTCGTCGCGCCACCACTGGCTGGCAGATTGGTCTGGCCTAGCGTGCGTCCTAGCCGCTTGCGCTCGTGCCGGCCCAGGACGGGCTCGGCCGTGCGATTCTCCGTCGTCGCCAGGCGGCGCGGCGCCTCGCGCAGCAGGCTCTGCAATTGGGGATGCAATGCATCCTTGTCGTCCGCCGCGCCGATCTGCTCGACGGCGTCCGAAAATCCCAACAACACGGCCCGGCGGACCCCCTCGCGAATCCAACCGAAGACGCCAACATTGCTATTCATCTGATCCTCCCTCGATCACGCGCTTTTTCTGGTAGCGGCCGCCAGCCGGGCGGGGGATTCAAGCAGTCGCTGCTTGCACGCACCGGCCCGCCCTGTCCAAACTACCCAAAGTATGTGACGACGACATTAGTCTGCCGCCAATGCCATCGGGTTTTCCCATGCGATTCCTGCAATCAAAAAAAGCTCCGGCGAAGACACGCGGCACACAGTCGTGGACACCAAGGCAGATCATCGGCTTTGCCGGCGCCTCGCTGCTGGCAGTCTTTGTTGCCGGCGCGCTCTTCGTCGATCGATGGACGACGGAGCGTGCGCAGCCATTTCACCAAGACAGGTTGATCGCGGAAGGCTCCGTGCCGCCGACCTCGCCGCGCGACGGAAACGCAACCGAATCATCATCGCCCGATCCCGAATTCCACACCTTCTCGATTTGCGCCATTGATCCCGAGGCCGGGCAATGCGGTGTGGCGGTGACAACGCGCGTCACGCAGGTCGGCCGCTACGTTCCCTGGGTTCGCGCCGGCGTAGGCGCCGTGGCCACGCAGGCGACGACGGCCGTCAAGTACGGCCGCGCCGGGCTCGATCTCTTGGCCGCAGGTAAAGCACCCGAAGAAGTCATCGGCGAACTGCTTAGAGACGACGCGAATCGCGAAGTGCGCCAACTGGGCGTGATCGACATGCAAGGACGTACCGCGAACTTCACGGGAAAAGACAACGGCGTTTTCGCAGGCTCGCGGCAGGGGAAGAATTACACCGTGCAGGGCAATCTGCTTGTCGGACCGCAAGTGATCGACGCCGTGGCCGAGAGTTTCGAAGGGACCAACGGCGCGGGAATGGCACTGGCCGATCGGCTGATCGCGGCGCTCGAAGCCGGCCAGCGCGCCGGCGGCGATAAGCGCACCGGAAGGTTGCAATCGGCCGCGCTCGTCGTGGCCGACGAGCGATACGCCGGGGTTGCCGACGATCATATCGTCGAGACGTTGCAAGTGGCCGAACATCCCGAGCCCGTTGGCGAACTGCGCCGCCAATACAACCGCATCCACGAGCGTCTGGGGCAACGCACCTTTTCGCTGGTGCGCGGCCGCGACGTCGTCGAGCTTAAGCAAATGCTCTTCCGGCTAAAGCTGCTTTGGACCGAGCGAACCGAATTCCCCGCCCGGGCCGACCGGCCGGATCTCGACCAGTTCGATACCGAGGCAGCGACGGCCGTCGATCAATTTCGTGTCGCACACGGGCTGCCGGTGCCGGCTGATGGTCTGGGGCATCCCGCCGGACTGGTCGACGCACCCTTTGTCGAGGCGCTTCGTGCCGCATATCGCGACGCGCTCAAGAATCCCGTCCAGGCAGGCAAAGACGACAAGGCGCCGGAGCAATAGCTGATTCAAGACTGGCGGGCGCATGCTCCCGCGGCGAGTGCCGATGCCTTGTCAGGCCCAATCGAGGCCGGTCTCGTGCCGCAGCCGGGCGTCGAATTCGCCCAGCAGGCCGCCGATCACGTCCCAGCGATCATGCCGGCGCAGCTCGATGTCCCCCTGCGGATTGACCCGCACCAGGCTTTCTTCCTTCACGCCGCATTCGCGCAGCTGCTCGGGCGAGATTTCATTTTCACTCACAACCCGCAACAGCGTTCGACCGGTCATCTCGATGAATTTCATGGCGACAACCGCGCTCCGGTGTTCCCTGTCACCCATTGCCCGACTTGAGCCGCTATCATAATCTGCGATCCGCACCGGCCGCCAGCGGGGCCGGGTGACATTCTTCACCTGTGATCAGCGAGCGCGTATCGAATGCCCGAACCCTTGCGGCTGCTCATCCTTGGCGCCCATCCTGACGATGCCGAGTTCCACGCCGGAGGCCTGGCCGCGATCTATCGATCGGCTGGGCACGCGGTGAAAGTCATCTCTTTGACCAATGGTGATGCGGGGCATCACGTCATGTCAGGGCAGGTCCTGGCCAAGCGCCGCGCCGAAGAGATGCGCACCGCTGCGGCGGTGATCGGCGCCGAGCAGGCAATGTGGTCGCACCACGATGGCATGCTCGAACCCTCACTCGCCCTGCGCTGGCAAGTGATTCGCGAGTTGCGCACGTTTCAACCCGATCTGGTGCTCACACATCGTGACAACGACTACCATCCGGACCATCGCGCGTGCGGCAACGTGGTGCGCGACGCTTCGTACCTGGTAACCGTGCCGACAATTGTGCCGGACGCCGGCATCCTCCACCGCCCGCCGGTCATTGCCTACCTTCCCGACCGGTTCACGCGTCCCAATCCGCTGCGCGGTGATGTCGTTATCGATGTGGGGAGCGAAGTGGAAAAGATCGTGGATATGCTGGCCTGTCACGAGTCGCAAGTCTTCGAATGGCTGCCGTTCAATCGCGGCGCGACCGACGAAGTGCCAGCTGATAAGACTCCCCGGCGAGCCTGGCTGCGCCAGTGGTTTCTTGACTACCTGCGTCCACAGGCTGATCGGTACCGTCAGGAATTGATTGCCACTTATGGCGCAGCGCGCGGCGAGCAGATCGAATACGCCGAGGCCTTCGAGATCAGCGAGTACGCCGCGCCGCTCGACGCCGACACCCGTCGCCGGCTCTTCCCGTTTTTGCCCACTTAGCCGAGGCTGCTTGATGACGGCTAGCGCCGCCGAATAACAACCTGGCAGCCGCTAACGATGAACGTACTTGCTGAATTTGCCCTGGGGCTCGGTATTTTCTTCGTCGGCATGCAGATGGTCGGCGAGCATCTGCGCCAGCTCAGCGGACCATCGTTTCGCGCACTCGTTGCGCGCAGCACATCCTCCCCCTGGTCGGGCGTAGGGTTGGGCCTGGTCGCGGGCGCCATGATGCAAAGCGCGACGGGGGTCACATTCATTCTGGTCAATATGGTGACCGCCGGATTGATTTCCGCCCAGGCGGCGCTACCAGTGATTGCCTGGAGCAACGTCGGGCTCACGGCGCTGGCGTTTGTCGTCACGCTCGACATCCATCCCCTCGTGGCCGGCAGCGTCGGCGTTTGCGGCATCGCGGCCACGCTCATCCGGCAGCGCACCGCGCGGCAGGTGGCCAACGTGCTCTTGGGGGTCGCGCTCTTGCTATTCGGGCTGCAGAGCATGGGCGCGGCAGCCGTGCCTTTGAAGGAGACGCAGGAATTGCGAACGGCCGTGCAATACACCGTGACGTCGCCTGCGCTGGCGTTTGTCGCGGGGTTTCTGTTGGCGGCCCTGCTGCAATCGAATACGGGCGCGACGATGCTCGTCATCACGCTGGCGGCGCAAGGAATGTTCGGACTGCCGACGGCGGCGATGTTGATCTACGGCACGAACCTGGGCGCCATCGTCTTGCGACTGTTATTGTCGATCGATATGCGCGGAGTACCGCGCCAATTGGTCCGGTTCGAGGACGCGTTTTGCCTCGCCAGTGGGCTGCTAATGGTCGCGCTCTTTTTCATCGAGCGCGTGACCGGCCTGCCGCTGGTACTCGCCGGGGTGGCTGCCGCCACGGACAAGATCGCCTTGCAATTGGCGCTCGTTTTCTTATTGGCGAACTTACTCCCGGCCATCGTGGTGATGCCGGCACTCGGCCCGAGCCTGGCGTGGCTGGCGCGGCGATGGCCGGCGGACGAAGTGGCGGATGCCGCGCAGCCAGAATTCCTCACGCCGCAGAGCCTGGACGACCCGGCCTCGGCCGTGGACCTGATCCCACGCGAGTTGGCGCGGTTGTTGACCAGCTTGCAGTGCTCGGTACGTACCCATCGTGCGGGCACCGACACCAGCGACGTCGAGGACCAGCGCGCCGCTGATTACGCGGCACTGACGGCGCGGATCGACGAGTACGCTGCACAGCTCTCGACGCGTCCGCTGCAAAAATCAGTCGCCCAGCGATTGAACGCTACCCGGGAACTGACGGCGCTGGTTGGTTATCTTGCCGAAAGCTACGTGCAGTTACGGCACTCGCACCGCGCGCTGCGACACTTTCCCGACACGGCTGCCATACGTGACCAGATTCTGGCGGCTCTGGAATTGCTGCTGGGTATCGCCGCCACGGCCGTGGATACGCGTCAGCCGGCAGCGATCGCCCACCTACGCGAGCAATCGCGCAGCCGAAGCGTCTTGATTGAGCAAGCGCGCTTGGCGAGTGTATCGGGCGCGACGGGCGATGACACCCGTAACAGCAGAATCGCTGAGCGGACAGCCACCCAAAAGCTTCTGGCCGACTTTGAGCTATCGACCTGGATCATTCACCGCATCTCGAAATTGCTCGACGAGCTAACCCCACAGGCGAGCGGCGCCGCGCCGAGGAGTGCGCCAAAGCCCTGATACCGCACGGCGAAACCAGGTACGTCCGCCATGGGCTCGCTTACTTCTTGTGTTTCCGATCGAGTTGCGCTTCGAGCGCATCGAGCCTCGCGTTCCAGAAATCTCGGAATTCGGCGGCCCAGCGGTAAACGTTTTCGAGCGGCGCCGAACGTAAGCGATAGATTCGGCGGCGACCGTCACGCCGTTCAGCGACAAGGTCTGCATCCTTGAGAATTCGCAGATGCTGCGAAATGGCAGGAAACGACACGCCGAACGGCTCGGCCAATTCGCTCGCCGGGCGGTCTCCACTTCGCAGCAACTTAAGGATCTTGCGGCGCGTAGGGTGCGCGATGGCGTGAAAGACGTCATTCTGTTGGACAGGCCGCATCGGTTATTTCTTCCACTGAGGATAGAGGGCCCGCAGCTCTTCGAACCGTGGCATCCAGGAGGGCATCGCTTGCTTGCCGAGTTGGGCTTCCAGCCGATCGAGCAATACGTGTGTTCCTGGTGCAAAGCCCGCCGCGGTATTCCGCGTCATGCGGCGATATTCCACCGTGAGCAGCGTGTGGTCACCCTCTGGCGTCAATTCGTAGCGGAACACGGCGTCCTCTCCTTGCGGCATGGGAGGTACCGGAGCCACCTTCCACTCGTGCGCGAAGACACGCGGCGGGTCCCACGTAAGAACCTTACCGCTGACGTGGAATTGTGCCGGCCCGGCCACCATGGCGACCGTGCCTCCGACTCGGCCATCGATTCTGGCCGAAGAGCACATCAGCCAGCCCGCCAGCTCGGTGGGATTCGTAATGGCATCCCACACTAACTCGGGCCGGTGACGGAGGACGCGCTTGAACACGATCGTGGCGTGATCCCCCTCGATAAAGACTTCGCCCACGCGTGATGCGTCATCGGACATCTTCAACTCCCTCATCTAAACGTGCTCGTAGCGGAGAACGACTTTCCTTCTTGAACGCGCGCGATGACGCCCAGGTGCAAATTCGAGCATCGTGGGCAAGCCGTCGATGACGGAGCGTCATCCACCGACACGGTCAACTTTCGCGTCGCGGTAACTCCTTCGACCCCGATATTATTAAGTAAGTACTTAAATGTCAAGCGAGGAAACGAACGCGGCGAACTCGAACGGCCGATCACCGATTCGAAGACCGGTACGGCGGGCCCACCAAGCGAGATTTAGTCGCCGTGGATCTGCCGCAGGCGTGGAGAAATGCGCAGCATCGCCTGCAGCCGCTCGAACTCGCCGAGCCAGTCTCGTACGATCGCGGCCAGTTCATCGCCTGTGGGCAAAACCAGGCCGCTCGCGCACGAGGGACCAAACATCCGCGCCATCATCTGACGATAGCGCGAAAGGGTGCGGTCGCCATAGCGGCCGATCTCCTGAAAATCCTCGCTCAGGAAGACGACGACCGGTACTCGGCTGCCGCCGCAGATCTTCAATTCGCCCGCCAGCTCCGGGTGGGCGTCGCGGTCGAAGAAGCGCACCTCGACCAGCGGATTGACGGCTTCGACGCGGCGCAGAATCGGGCACTGGTAGACGCAGTCACCGCACCAGGCTCCGGCCAGACAAGCCACGGGCATGCGGCGGGTAAAGCCCTGCAGCAAATCGCGATCGCGGTCCGTGAACGCCACGGCCGCATGCGCATCGGCCCAGCGGCGGCGATGTTCGGGCGTGCCGTGCTTCTCGAGAAACGCGTCGTAGCCAAGTCCCGCTGAAAAACATTGATTCCAGTCGATCATGAGGGGCCTGTCCGAGCCACCGTCGTGGCGGCAGCAAGAAGAAAAAGACGCAAAAATGGCGTATTCTTGTCCGTATCGTCGGGAGAGAGCGTAATCAACAGTCCAAATCACAACGTATAGTCAGATAGCCGCTTACCCCCGAGCCGCGAGGCCTTGAGCTACCACCCGGCCCGCGTATCATCATGCGGTCACCCCGAAAGGCGTGCGAAGAACCCCGCTTCCGCGCGCGGTAAAACCAGCCTGCAGCCCCGACTTAGCATCCCGTGCGTATCGTCAGCTACAACATTCACAAAGGCATCGGCGGCCGCGATCGTCGCTATCGCTTTGAGCGGATTGCCGAGGTGATCGAGCACCTCGAGCCCGATGTGGTCTGTCTGCAAGAGGTCGACCACAACGTCCGCCGTTCGCGCTTCGACCATCAGCCCGACCTGCTGGCAGCCCGGCTCAACGCAGCCGAGGCATTCTATCAGCACAACGTCCCCCTCAAAATGGGAGGCTACGGCAACCTGATCCTGTCGGTTTGGCCATTTCGCTCGAAGCATCAGGTTTCGCTGCGAATGAAAACCAAAAAGCCGCGCGGCGCCCAGCTGGTGGTCATCGAGACTCCCCAAGGACCGCTGCACCTGGTGAACTGGCACCTGGGGCTGGCCGAGACCGAGCGCCGCTGGCAGGTACACCATCTGCTGACGCACTCGCTCTTTCGCGAGGGGCATGAGCTGCCGACCTTGATCATCGGCGATTACAACGACTGGCGGAATCAATTGAAGCATCGTTCGTTCGCCGAGCACGGCTTCGAGCAGATCACCAGCCCTCCCTCGCGTTTTCGCTCGTTCCCCGCTTACCTGCCGCTCGGATCACTAGACAAAGCCTTTTATCGCGGGGGGCTCACCATTCACCGGGCATTCATCGCCCATAGCAAACTCGCCCGAGCGGCCAGCGATCATTTACCGCTGGTCGTCGATTTCGACATCGGCAGCAATGGTGCGGGCGTCTGACGCCCGGGGGTCGAGACGAATCCTCATCGCACGGCGCAACGCGGCCCTGTTGCGACACGTCAGGCCGCGGGTTAGCCTCTTAATCGACGTACTCGCCTGCCTCCGCCCGTTTCCCTCACGCCTTCGGAGCCCGCCATGCTCTGCTTGCCCTCGCGATTGAATTTCGTCGCCCTCACAATTTGCCTCGCGGCTCTGATCGCCATGAGCGGCGTTCGATCGCGTGCCGCGGACGATTATCCTTTGGGCCCCGACTCGCAACGGCAGGAGGGCGTGCCTCGCGGCACGGTCACCCAGCACCACTGGACGAGCAAAATCTTCGACGGCACCGAGCGCGATTACTGGGTCTACGTGCCCGCGCAATACAAAGCGGAGATCCCGGCCTGCGTTATGGTTTTTCAAGACGGTAAGTGGTACATCGACGAAGCGCGCGACTTTCGCGTGCCGGTCGTCTTCGACAACTTGATTCACAAGGGCGAGATGCCGGTCACAATCGCCATCTGCATTAACCCCGGCGTGTTTCCTGCCAAGACGGCCGACGGCAAGACGGAATCGAATCGCAGCTTCGAGTACGACTCGCTCTCGGATCAGTACGCCCGATTTCTGCTCGAAGAAATCCTGCCCGAGGTGGGCAAGGAATATCGCCTGACGGATAACGCCGCAGGCCGGGCGATCTGCGGCATCAGCTCGGGCGGAATCTGCTCGTGGACCGTCGCCTGGCAACGGCCCGATGCCTTCAGCAAAGTGCTGAGCCACGTGGGAAGCTTTACCAACATTCGCGGCGGCCACGTGTACCCCGCTCTCATTCGCAAGACCGATCCCAAGCCGATCCGCATTTTTCTGCAGGATGGCTCGGGCGACTTGGACAACGCGCACGGCAATTGGCCGCTGGCGAACCAGGAAATGGCGGCGGCGCTGAAATTCGCCAAGTACGACTACCGCTTCGAGTACGGCGACGGCGGACACAACGGCAAGCATGGCGGCGCGCTCATGCCGGAATCGCTGCGCTGGCTGTGGCGCGATTACAAAGGCAACTAGTTCGAGTTGTCCGCCGTGCGCAGCCGTTTGGCGTGCACGCGAGCCACGTCTCCCATGTAATGCGAAATGGGATGCTCCTCGGCCTCGGCCAGATGCTCGACGCAGCGCTTGGTATCTCCCGTGGCCTCGTAATACAAAGCCAGGTAAAGGTGCGCATAAAATAATTGCGCATCGAGTCGCGCTGGCGGCGGATCGTCGGCTTGCGCCGCCGCCAGAACCCCTTCCGGTGCGAGGTCACCGCGATAGAGCGAGTAGATTTCCATCATGGGCACGCGCGCGTCACGCTTGACGGGCAACATGGCAGCCCGCGCCTTGGGCACTCCCTCCGCTCGCGCCATGCACAGGAATCGCCACACGGCGTTTTCAACGTCGTTGTCATCGACGGTTTGATATCCTTCGAATTGCTTGCGGCCTTCCTCGTATCGGCCGGCATAGTAGTACGAAATCCCTCGCTTCCAGTGGGCCGGCGCTTGATCCGGTCGCATTGCGATGAAGCGGTCGAAGTCCGCGATCGATCCCTCGATCTGGCCCAGCTTGAACCGCTCGCTGCCGCGGCGATCGTACAGTTCCGCCTGGTCCGGCGCGAGCTTGATCGCCATGTCGTAATCAGCAACGGCCTGACGATGCTGCCCCACCAGGGCTTCGATATCGGCTCGCAATTGGTAACCGCGCGGATCCTGCGGCCCCGCCTCGATGGCTTTGCCGGCAAGCTCCACCGCTCGATCGGGCTCCCGATCGCGCAGCGCCATACGAGCACGATCCAGCAGTGTCGAGAAATCTTCTCCGCGCGCGGTGCCACAGGTGACGACGAGGACGATCAAGCACCGAAATGCAACGGCCGACATGGATCACCTCGCACAATGACTATCGGTTGCCCTGCCGTGAAATATCGTACCAAGCGCTGCCGGCCCGCTTGAACGGCAATCCACTCGCCATTTGGCATACACGCTCGGCCTATTTGACGCATTGACGAATTCGCGGCGGAGAATTACAGGGCGCGATGGCCGAAGTAACACGATCCGTGGAGAGCCTTCCCGTCGAAGCTATCGCCCTTCGGCGCTTGCCTCGGAAGGCGTCGAAATGCGGTAAACGTGCTCCGCCGTGCGAACCAAGAGGTTTCCTTGCGCGATCGAGGGCGTGGCGATGCTCAGTTCATCGAGCGCGTTCGTGTGATCGATTTTGAACTCTCTCCCCGCCGGCATCACGTACGTTTCCCCGGACTCGCTGAGAAAGAAAATGTTGCCGTTGTAGGCCCAGGGCGAGGCGGTGAAACTGGCGCCCTGTGGGAACCGCGAGCGGTTGAAGACCAGCTCGCCCGTCGCCGCGTCATGGCAAGTGAGCATTCCCTGATCGAGGAGGGTGTAATACAGGCCGCGATAGACGATCGGCGAAGTGTTGTAGGGCCCCATTTTTTCCAGCGACCACTGTATGAATTGGTTGGCAGTCTCCCCCTCGCCCAGCGTGATATTCCCTGTGGCACCCGGCTTGACGGCATACACGGGCCGATTCTTGTCGCCGACATAACCTGACGTGATATACAGCAATCCATCGACGACAAAAGGGGAAGGAATCGTCAGCGACGACATGTGACCATCGAAATTCCACAGCAGCGACCCATCGGTCGTGTAGGAGCGATTCTCTTGGCGCCCGGTCGTCACGATCTCGGTCATTCCGTCATGTCGCCAGGCGAGCGGCGTGCCCCACGTGCTGCGTTCCTCGCGCGAGGTTTTCCAGCGCAGTTTGCCGGTCGCTCCCTCCAGCGCCGCGATGTACGAGTCTTCGATGTTGTCATACACGTACACGACAAAATCATCGACCACGATCGGCGACGCCGCGGCGCCATAGCCGAAATAAGTTTTCTTGGGCTCGATCTCGTGCGTCCACAGGTGATTGCCGTCGAAGTCATAGCAATACAGCCCAACATCGCCGAAGAGCACATACAGCCGTTGGCCGTCGGTCGTGGGCGTTTCGGCCGCGTACGTGTTCTTCGGATGCCGCGGCACGACGGGCTTGCCAACGTGAGCTTCGTGCTTCCAGAGCAATGCGCCCGTTTTAAAATCGAGGCAGTAAACCATCCAGTGATGCACCGTATCGGGCGGCTCGCCGCGCCCCAGCCCCAAATAAAGGCCCCCCTTAGGCGCATCGTAGTCCTCGTCGCTGTACACGGCCGAGATAAAGATACGATCCTGCCAGACGATCGGGCTGCCCCAGCCGCGCCCGGGGATCTGCGTTTTCCAGCGAACGTTCTTTTCCTTGTCCCACGTGTCGGGCAGGCGCGGATCGTCGGCCACGACGCCCGTGCCATCAGGACCGCGAAAGCGGGTCCAGTTTTCCTGACCGGCAGAGCCGCGCACGGCGAAAGGCGCGATAACCAACCAGCAAATCCCGATCGCTACAACCCGGCGAAGCATGCAAGACTCGCTGCGCAAAAGAAAAGGAGGGGGGGCAAACTGATTCTCGCAGACGTACCGGCGCCGAGCCAGCAAGATCGTTAATGTCCAGCGGCAGAAAAGTCACGGCATTCCATCGTGATGAGAAAATGTGCGTGTTACCCGCCAGGATGCCTGCTCCGGCCCCTGAACTCGTGTCGAGGCGAGCGGAACGTCGATGAACAAGACGGTGGCCGATCGATTACATGTCCCTTGTGCTGAAACGACTTGCGCCTCGCGAAGGTTCGCTTACCTGCGAGACTCGAGAATCCGTTCGAGTGTGTCTGGTCAATCCAGCGGTGAACGGATAATGTGATTGAGCAAAGTCGTCTGCGTTGGGACTTACTGCAAACGCAAGACAGCGCTGCATATCTCGGGGGGGAGAGGACCTGTTCGCCTGTGGGCGATCGCCTCGAACATTCGGCGTCCTCGTCAGGAATTTCGGCAGATCAGGTTCTAACGGACAGCGTCATCTAACAGATATCGTTCCTTCATCGTTTCGTTGTGAGCACTCCCATGTGGGACGCGTTGAGCGCCCTGCCGCTATCGCACCAGATTTGTTTTGTCTTTGCGCTGCTGATCGCCTTCGGCTTCGAATTCATTAACGGATTTCACGATACCGCCAACGCGGTGACGACCGTTATCTATACGAACACGCTGCGGCCCACGCCGGCCGTCTTGTTTTCGGGCTTTTGCAATTTCCTCGGCGTGATGTTAGGCGGTACGGCGGTTGCCTTCGCAATTGTCAATCTTTTGCCGGTCGATCTGCTGATCGAGACGTCGTCGGTGCGCTCGATCGTCATGGTCTTGTCGCTGCTCCTGGCCGGAATGATCTGGAACCTGGGAACGTGGTGGTACGGGCTGCCCGTCTCCAGTTCGCACACTCTGATCGGTTCGATCCTGGGCGTAGGCCTGGCCGACAGCTTGCTCGCGCGCGGCAACGTGTCGGGCATCAACTGGTCGAAGGCCGCGGACGTCGGCCTGTCGCTGTTCATCTCGCCACTGATCGGCTTCGTGGCTGCGGCGGTTCTGCTCTTGGTCATGAAACGCATACTGACGAATCCCAAGCTCTATAACCCGCCTGCCGAAGGAGACAATCCTCCGAGCTGGATCCGCGGCGTGCTGCTGGCGACCTGCGGAGGCGTGAGCTTCGCGCACGGCTCGAACGACGGCCAGAAGGGCATGGGGTTGATTCTGCTCGCGCTGATCGGCTTCTTGCCCACGTATTACTCGCTCAACACGCACGACGTGGGGCTCGCCGGCGACTTGTGCCAGGCGGCGGTGGCCATCGACGAGATCGTCGGGTCCGAGGCTCCCGACCTCGCGGCTGAAGTTCGCCCGGACATGACGATCATTGCCAGTACGTTGACCGGAAAGTCGTCTTTGGCCGACGTTTCGCTCGCGGAGCGTTGGGAAGTGCGTCAGGCGATCCTAAGATTCCGCTATACGCTGAGCAATTCCGACTTTACCCCTGCGACGCACCAGGCGCTGGCCGCGCACCATCGTGAATTCACGCGTGCCGTCGAGTTCGTCCCCTTTTGGGTCGTGGTCGGCGTCGCCCTGGCCTTGGGCATCGGCACCACGATCGGTTACAAGCGCATCGTGGTCACCGTGGCGGAAAAGATCGGCAAATCGCACCTGACCTACGCCCAGGGAGCCGCCGCCGAGGTCGTGGCCGCCGCCACCATCGGCCTGGCTGACGCCTTCCATTTGCCGGTCAGCACCACGCAGGTTTTATCATCGGGCGTGGCGGGAACGATGTGGGCCAATCGGTCGGGCATTCAATCGCAGACCGTGAAGAAGATCGGCCTGGCCTGGGCACTGACGCTGCCGGCCGCGATTCTCTTGTCGGCCAGCTTCTTCACGATCGGCGGCGCCATGATCCCGGGCGTGCGGCCGGTTGCCCCCATGCCGGCCAGTGTCTGTGCTCCGGCGGCCGAATCGCCGACGTTCGTTGCCGCCGAGTTGACGACGGCGCATCGCTAAGCCACGGCCGTTTGCATCTCATACCATCGTCAGCGCGGCTTAAGGTGCTTGTCGAAAAAGGCGAACATCGCCTCCTGCGCCCGCCGCTCGTCGTCGCCTTTAAAGCCGTGGCCTGCTCCTTCGAGCACGAGCAATTCGGCTTCGACCTCGGCCGCGCGCAGTCGTTCGATGAGCCATTGCGATTGCTCGAGCGCCACGTATTTATCGTCGGTACCATGGATCGCCAGCGTCGGCGGCGCGTCAGGAGTGACCCAATACAGCGGGCTGGCCTCGATATGCCGGCGACGCGCCGATTGCACATCGCCACCCAGAAACAGCGGCAACACCTCGGCCGCGTCGACGCTCTTGCCGTACGACTTCGTGAAGTCGCTCGGTCCGTAGACGTCGACCACGCATTGCACGGCGCTCGACTGATCGAGATTGCCGCCGTCGGTTCCTTCGAACTTCTCGACGTCGGCGGTCACGCCGAGAAACTGCGCCAAGTGACCACCGGCCGAGTCTCCCATGACGCCGATCCGCGCGGGATCAACGCCGTACTTGCCGGCATTGGCGCGCAGCCAGCGCACCACCGATTTCACATCGTGTACGGCGGCCGGAAACTGGTATTTCGGCGCCAAGCGATACGTCGGTGTGACGGCCACGTAACCCCGCTGGGCCAGCTGCATGCACAAAGCGTCGTGATGCTCGCGGTTGCCGGCACGAAATCCGCCGCCATGAACGCACACGATCGTCGGCAGCGGCCCCGAAGCGTCCTTCGGTCGCGCCATGTCGAGCGCCAGATGCTGACCATCGGGATTGGCATACTCGATATCTGCGGTAAACGTCACGCCTTCGGGCGGCACAGGCTTCGTATCCGCTGCGCTCACCGCATCGCAGGCAACCATCATCAGCCAAACGACGGCCAGTCGGCGTAGAGATCTTGTGATCGTATCGCGCTCGATCATTTCGCGCTCCTTAAGAGTTGAATTCCAAATCTCGGCACGCGTTATTCGCGTGGGCGAACGAGCCGGGCTTAAAGCGGCGGCTCCGCCAAAACACCGGCCGTCCACGGGGAACGATGGTAGTCCATTTCACGCGGCTCTGCGCGCCGTACCGCACAAGCGCATCACTCGCCCAGGCCCCTAGAACGCACCGCGTCAGCTAACGGCTTTACCAGCGCCCGGCCCTGCCAAACGCCAAAGTCGGCATGCTACAATGGCGGGCTTGGCAGGCTGGGCAAGTGCTCGGCCGCTGCTTTTATCGCCGCCTGGAATCCGCTCCGCTATGCCACCGCTCGAGTATCGCCAGGGAGTCGCTCAGTACACCTGGGAGCACTATCAGACCGATTTTGCCGATCGACATTTGCTGCACGGCGTGATTGCCAAGTGGGCCCGCGAGCGCCCGAACGACGTGGCCATCATCGAAGTCGACACCGGCCGGGAATTCACCTACACCCAATTCCAGCAGGTGATCACGGCTCTGTCGATGACGTTGTGGCGCATGGGCTTCCGCCCGGGCGATTTTTTTGCGACGGCGCTGCCGCTGTTGGCCGAGCATATTTTCTTGGAGTATGCCTGCTTCCAGATCGGCGTCATTCACGCGCCGCTCGATCTGCGCCTGAAGGCGCCCGAGGTCGTTCGCTCGCTGGAATTGATCAAAGCCAAGGGGTTTGCCTTTTTGGGGCGCACGCCGGTGGCCGATTTCTCGGCGCTCGGTGAAGCCGTGAAGGAGCATTGTCCCTTCGTCGAGCACCTGGTGCAGTTCGCACCGCCGGACGAAACCCTTCCCGCGGCGATCTCCGCGTTCTCGCTCGCTGGCGAGGCCATCGCCGAAGGCCTCGCTGTGCAGGCCGACCCTGCGAGCTGGCCCGGGCTGCGCGATTATCAAACGGCCGTCGCCGGCGTCAAGGAAACCGACGGCGCGCAAGTGATCTACACCACCGGATCGACCGGCTTTCCCAAGCCGGCGCTGTTGTCGCACCGCAATATCACGGTGCAGAACATGTGCCTGGCCGGCGGCTTCGACATGGTGGACCAACCGCGCATGCTGGTCAACTTGCCGCCGTCGCACGTTGGCTGCCAGGCCGAGCAGTTGATGACGACCTTTTTCTCGGGCGGCACCGCAGTGGTCCTGCACATCTTCGACGCGGAAAAGACCTTGGCGGCCATCGAAAAATATCGCGTCGCCTGCTTTGGGCAGATTCCGGCGATGTTCGCCATGCAATGGCGCTTGCCGAATTATGCAAAGTACGATCTCTCATCGCTCCGCTTTGCCCTCTACGGTGGGCAGGCCGTGACGCGACAGTTCCTCGAGCAACTCGCGACCATGGCGCCAAAGTGCGGCACGGGACTAGGCCTGTCCGAAATGGCCGGCTTCGTCACGTACAGCCCCTTGGGCGGCACGGTGGACGAACTGTTGGCCGGCGTCGGCTTCGACATGCCGGTCACGCCTTTGTCGATCCGCCGGCCGATGCGCGAAGACGGCACGGCGGGCGACGAACTGCCCGACGGCGAGCCGGGCGAAATCTGCTTTAGCGGTCCGCAAGTTTTCATTGGTTATGTCAACAACGAAGATGCCTACCGCCGCACCGTCTCGACCGATGGCTACTGCTACACCGGTGACCTGGGCTACAAAACCGACAAGGGACTGGTCTTTGCCGGACGCTCGAAGCTGGTGATCAAACCCAAGGGCTACCAGGTCCATCCGGCGCAGATCGAAGGACATTTTGCGCAGCTCAGCGACAAGGTGTCGGCCTGCGCGGCCGTCGGTCAGCCGCACGAGATTTATAGCGAAGCAATCGTGCTGTTCGTCGAAACGAAGGCCGAGGTGCAATTGACCATTGCCGAGCTGGAACAGCACGCCCGCGGGATCGCGGGGTACATGCGGCCCACGCACTACGAGCTGCTGCCGCCAGCCGGCCTGCCGTTGAATCGGGTGGCCAAGACCGATTACGTGCTCTTGCGCGAGCAGGCGGCCGCCGCCGTCGAGCGATTGCGCGCCGCGGGCGGCTGGGATCGATAGGACGAACGAGTCAGACGGCAACCGTGGTTATTGCTTAGCGGGCGACTGGGCGTATCGTTTCATCAATTCCTGGATCGTTTCGTCGCACGCCGGAAATCCGCCCTTCTCACCGGTGTTGGTACAAACGACTGCGGCGAAATCTCGATCCGGAAAAATCCAGATCAAGGCATGCGAGTTCGTGTTGCTGCCGCCATGTGTCAGCGCGCGCCCGAGCGGGGTGTCGAGAACGATCCATCCACAGCCATATTTTCCGCCAGTGGACGGAGAGTCGACCCGTCCCGTGTGCAGGTGATCCATCGTCGTTTGTGCCGACAAGAGCGGCCTCGGCAAGCGTTTCAAGTGCCACTGGGCATAAAGAGCGTAGTCGGCGATCGACAGGTTGACCGTTCCGCAGGGAGCATAGACCGAAGGATTCTCGGCGCCAGCGATCCGCGGATCGATCGGAGTTCCGTTGGCAATATGTCCCCATAGCAGAGGCGACTGCAGCTTTTTTGCCAACGCCATCGTGCGAAAATCAGCCGTGTCCATCTTCAGCGGCTTGAACACTTGAGCGCGCATCATCTTCTCGAAGCTGTCGCCCCCTTTCGCTTCCAACATGGCAGCGGCAACGACATAGCCCAGGTTTGAGTAGTGATGCTCACCGCGCGGATGTTCAGGCTTAAACGGCAGGATCAGTTTCACCATGCGTCGACGTTCAAGTTCGGGATCGGCCTTCTCCTCAAAGAAGGAAAGCCAATCGCTGTTTTTCAAGGCCTTGAAGTCCTTCATGTCCGATGCCAGTCCGCTCTGATGCGACAACAGCTCGTCAAGAGTCACGTCGCGAAGCGCGGGATGAAGGTGCTTTTCCGTGGCGCGTGGCCACACCTCGCGCATGGTCGTGCCCCACTCGATCTTGCCGGCCTCGACAAGCACGGCCGCCAGGGTGGCGGTCATCGACTTAGTGCATGAGCCGAGCGGGTGGCGGTCCGACAGCTCGACGGCATCATCGGTGCCTCGCTTGCGAACGCCGCTACATTGTGCCGTCACGATTCCGTCCGCGCGAACGACCGCAATCGTGAGTGAGGGAACGTTGTGCTTGCGGCAAATGCTCGACAGCATCTCCTTGAGTTCGCCCTCGGACGACCCCGGTTCGGCAGCAGCGACACAACACGGCGGCATGCACGTCGCCAGAGGACTCGCGACGGTCAGAATCAGAAGAGCAGGTCGGATCATGGGACGCCCCTTTCCAGTAAGCGCTCAATATCGGTGTAGATTGCACGATGGGCAATCGGTTGTGCGACTCATTCGTCCGCAGTTAGGAGGCTTTCGCGAAGCGCTCGTAGTGACTCGAGTTGCCGAAGCTGGCCTTTGAGCCCTTTGCGCCTTGCAAACTCCATCACCGCGTAAACGAAGATGAAACACGCGACGAAGAAACACTCGATGGTGAGAAGTCCGACGAGAGATGCAAAAAACGGCCCTTTGCCGAAATCCATCACAAAGAAAAGGGCCGGCGGGATCATGCATCCCAAAGTAATCGGCGTCGTGTACCACCAGCGCGAGGTTCGATCCAACCGCATCTGATGCTCGATGTCATCGATCGACTTCTCGACATGAGACAGCATACTGTCATCGTAACGACGGGCATTTCGCCTGTGGCGCCAACGGTTGAACAGGACATATCCCACGACCCAAGCAAGCCCTGCACAATAAAACAGCCAGGGCCATTCTTTCCGAAAGTCTCGAAGGGCCGAGACAAAAAAGGAAACGCAGAGGGATGAGAAGAACGACACTATGGCCATGTCGACCCCGAAGTGAGCATGCCGCTGGATGCGGGCCATCTTGAGCAACATATCGGGGTTCGTGTCGAAGGCCCCGCACGGCTGCGACTGCCAGGCTTGTTGCAATTTCTCAAGATGCATCGTCAGGCTCCTTGATCGTTGCGGCAAGGTCTTGCTTGATGCGATTGAGGCTGACGCCGACATTCGACTCCGATATGCCTACGACTTCGGAAATCTCCCGATAGGTAAAGCCGTCCAGGTAAAGGACAACCAGGGCGCGCTTGGCCAGCGGCAATGCGCGGATCGCCGCATAGAGCTGATCGACAATCTGGCTATTGGGCTCTCCGTCCGCGCACAGCGTACGGTCCGCAGGGTCGGCAATGGACAGCGAACTCTGCGAACCGCGCTCTTTCTTCTCGCTCCGCTTCCATGCCAGAGCCGTGTTGAGCGCAACCCGATACAGCCAGGTCGTGGGCTTGGAATCTTCGCGAAAACTGGGCAGCGACAGCCAAACCTGAAGCAGAACCTCTTGAAAAAGATCGTCCTGATCGGCCGGTGTCTCGGCGAACGCGCGGACGACCTTGACCAGCAAGCCCTTATGCTCGCCGAGCCATTGCCGAAACTGGCGTTCGTGATCCGCAATGCCCAAGCAGCCGTCCTCGTTTTCCCTAATTAGTGACGATCGGGACCATTTACTTACACCTTATTTGCGAAAAAGCCATTTGCCGGGATGCTCGAATGCTGGGGCGCATAAAAATGCCCTACCGACGCGTTGCCGGCAGGGCATTGTGTAAACGCTCCACGATTCGCGGTTTCAGCCGCCCGAACTATTTCGAGCTATCCGGCAGCACGGCCACTTCCACCTTGCGGATGCAGACCTTGCTTCCCGGGTCGTGTTGCTGGAAGGCAAAGTGCCCTTCCTTGAACGTCTGGTCGAAATCGAAGTACTCGTACAGCTCGTCGCCGTTCACGGTGATCTTGATTTTCGTCACCTTGCGGCCGCGCCATTCGCCGTCTTGCACCTGGATCTCGTAGGTGAACCAGGTGTCGGGCTCGACCAGCCGCTTGTAGACGTGGCACATGCCATACAGCGAGCCCGTGCGGATCGGATCGCGGTGCGTGCTGTCGATCTGGGCTTCATAACCGTCCATGAAACCAGGCTTGGGCTTGGTGCGGAAATACAGCCCGGAATTTCCCTTGTCGTTGATTTTGATCTCGGCCCGATAACGGAAGTTCTTGTATGGCCCCTTGGTCGTGACCAGCATCGAGGCCGGGCCCGATCCGCAGATCGCGCCGTCCTTCACTTCCCACACGCTTTGTTCGCCGCCTACTTTTTCCCAGCCGTCCAGCGTCTTGCCATCGAACAGCGAGACCCATTCCGGTTCGGCAGCCGCGGCAACCGTCGGCACGTGAGAGACGATCAGGGCGGCAACCGCCACGAAAAACAAACCCAGCACACGTTTCATCGGTGAAGTCCTCAACAGGGATCGAACAGAAGGATGGCATCGAGCCAGGGACTGCGAGCCACCTTACATCGACCGACAGCCGCGTCAAGCTGGCGGCAGGCGGCGCGGGCCGAAAACCTGACAATTCCTTCGGCAATCGCCCCGAGTACACTGCGTGAGCCGCCCACAATCGGCGGATTCGGCTCCGGGTGGCCAGATAACAGGCTGTCTTCGCGGTCCCGGCTCCGACTATGCTGAGTGAGCTGCTCGTCGAAACCGTAACTCCGTCTGACGTGCGCTATGTCCGAAGCGATCGAAACCTTGCCCCCCAAGTCTCCCCCTCGCCGATCGTTGCTGCCCAGTGCGGTCGCGGTGGCGATCGTGCTGATCGCCGCAGGCGTTTGGCTGCGCACAAACGGCCGTCCGTGGTGGTGTGCCTGCGGAGAGCCCTTTCTCTGGTCGGGCGAGATTCAATCTTCGCACAACTCACAGCACCTGTTCGATCCGTACAGCTTCACGCACATGCTGCACGGCGTCGTCTTCTATTGGCTGCTGGCCATGATCGTGCCGCGTGCCAGCGTCGCCTGGCGATTCGTCGGCGCCGTCACGCTCGAGGTGTTGTGGGAGTTGCTCGAAAACTCGAACATGGTGATCGAGCGCTTTCGCACCGCCACGATTTCGCTCGGCTATCAGGGAGACACCATCGGCAACTCACTCGGAGACGTGCTGAGCTGCGCCGCAGGCTTCTTCCTGGCCCTGAAGCTGGGCCTGTGGGGTTCGATTGCCTTATTTGCGGTGACGGAATTAGCGCTCGTTTTGTGGATTCGTGATAGCCTGATCCTCAGCACGCTCATGCTCGTCCATCCGATCGACGCCCTGAAAACGTGGCAGCAGGGCGGGTGAGTGCCGACCATGCCACGCCTTCCGCGGCCGCCAGCGGCTCTTGCATTTGCCGCGTCCCTAAGTCGATAATGGGGCTGCCTGCCTGAGACCTAGCCTGCCTGTTTGAAAACCTACTGCGGTTGCGGCCCAGTCACTCCCTCCCTCCGTGGGCCATGTGATGCAAATCTGTTTGCGAAATGCGTTCGTCGCGCTGGCGATCGTCGCCGTGCCGCGCGCCCTGTTCGGTGCCGACGGTGTCACGCCTGCGTCTGGAACCGCGGCGACTGAAGCAACGGCGGCGCCCACGTTCGAAGTCGATATTCGTCCGATCCTGCGGACGCATTGCTTCGATTGCCACGGCGCCAACGACGAGAAGCAGGGGAACCTCGATCTGCGCCTCGTGCGTTTTCAGCTCGCGGGGGGCGACTCGGGACCAGCCATCGCGCCCGGCGACCCCGACCATAGCCATCTTTTGGCCCGCATCCGCGCCGGCGAGATGCCGCCGGGTGAAGGGAAGGTGACGGCCAAGGAAATCGACACGATCGCCCGCTGGATCGCCGGAGGGGCCAAGACCGCGCGGCCCGAGCCTGAGTCGATTCCGCCCGGCGTCGGCATCTCGGTCGAGGAGCGCTCGTGGTGGGCGTTTCAACCGCTCGCGCGACCAGCCGTCCCAGAATCGCAGCCCGCCGACCCGCGCGTGCGCGGACCGATCGACGCCCTTTTAAAGGCCGCGATGCCATCAGGCCTCTCCTTCGCAGCGGACGCCGACAAGCGCGTGCTGATTCGCCGCGCGAGCTTCGATTTGCTGGGATTGCCGCCGCAGCCGGACGAGGTCGAGGCCTTCGTCGCGGACCAGTCGCCCGACGCCTACGAACGTCTGCTCGATCGGCTGCTCGCTTCGCCCCACTATGGCGAACGCTGGGCGCGACACTGGCTCGACGCCGCCGGCTATGCCGACAGCGAAGGGGCCACGGTGCAGGACGCGATTCGCACCTGGTCGTACAAGTATCGAGACTACGTGATCCGCTCGCTCAACGCCGACAAACCGTTCGATCGCTTCATTCACGAGCAATTAGCCGGTGACGAACTGGCCGGTCCGATTTCGGGCGACATGACGGCGGAACAGATCGAGCTGTTGACGGCGACCGGGTTTCTGCGGATGGCGGCCGACGGCACCGGCAGCGGCGACAACTCGCCCGAGGCTCGCAATCAGGTCGTGACCGACACATTGAAGATCGTTACCAGCTCGCTATTGGGCGTATCAGTCGCCTGCGCTCAGTGCCACGACCACCGCTACGACCCGGTGCCGCAGACGGATTACTACGCGTTGCGGGCCGTGTTCGAGCCGGCGCTGGATTATCAGGCGTGGAAAGTGCCGGCGGAGCGCGACGTGTCGTTGTACACGGCGGCCGATCGGCAGAAGGCCGCCGATATCGAGGCCGAGGCGCAAAAGATCGCTGCCGAACGCGCGCCGAAAGAAGCCGCCTTCATGACCGAAGCCGTCGAGAAAGAACTGATGAAGTTCGAGGAGCCGCTACGTAGCGAATTACGCACGGCCTATAACACGGCAGCCGACAAGCGGAGCGACGCCCAAAAGCAATTGCTCGACAAGCATCCCAGTGTGAACATCACGCCGGGCGTGCTGTACCAGTACAACCAGGCCGCCGCGGATGAATTGAAGAAGTTCGACGAGCGCATGGCCAATGTGCGCAGCGGCAAGCCGCCGCAGGAGTTTTTACGAGCACTCGTCGAACCTGCGGCGCACACTCCTGAAACCAGGCTCTTCTATCGGGGCGATTATCGGCAGCCGAAGCAATCGATCGGCCCCGGTGCCCTGTCGGTCTGCGGCCCGGACAGCAGGCGCGCGGAATTCGCCAGCAAGAGTGACAGCCTGCCAAGCTCGGGGCGTCGGCTGGCGCTGGCCCGCTGGTTGACCGGTGCCGACAATCCGCTCACCGCCCGCGTGCTGGCAAACCGGGTGTGGCTGCACCATTTCGGCCGCGGCATCGTCACTACGCCCGGCGATTTCGGCCGTCTGGGAACGCTGCCCACGCACCCGGCGCTACTCGACTGGCTGGCCGTAGAGTTCCGCGAATCGGGCTGGAGTCTGAAAAAGCTTCACAAGACGATCATGCTTTCGACGGCATATCGCCAATCTTCAAGGCGCGACACGGCGCAAGCCGCGCTCGACAGCGATAACCGCTACTACGGCCGGCAGAATGTCGTGCGGCTCGATGCCGAAGCCTTGCGCGATCGCGTGCTCGCCGCCAATGGCAAGCTCGATCGCACGTTGTTTGGTGCACCGGTGGCGATCAAGGAAGACGACGCCGGCCAGGTCATTCTGGCGGGCGACGTGCAGCGCCGCAGCTTGTACGCCATGCAACGCCGCAGCCAGCCGGTGGCTCTGATGCAAGCTTTCGACGCCCCCGCCATGCAAACCAATTGCGAAGCCCGGGCTTCGTCGACCGTGGCCACGCAGTCGCTCATGCTGATGAACGGAGACTTTTGGCTCACGCAGGCCGGGGCATTGGCCGAGCGGGCGCAGCGCGAGCCAACGGCCGACCTGCAAGCCGAACTGGTCGCCGGGCTGACGCCGCGCTGGCTGGCCGGTCCGCCCACCTGGCAATTCGGTTACGGTGCCTGCGATACGGCCTCGGGCCGCACCACGTTTACAGCGCTTCCGCATTGGACCAATTCCAGCTGGCAGGGAGGCGAAAAGCTGCCCGACGAAAAGACCGGTTGGGTACTGGTACACGCCGACGGCGGCCATCCCGGCGCGAATCCCGATCATGCCGCCATCCGCCGCTGGACGGCGCCGGTCGGCGGCGTGCTCACCGTGCAGGGTACGCTCGGCCACAGTAGCGAGAACGGAGACGGTGTCCGCGGCCGCGTTGTCTCGAGCACGCTGGGCATTGCCGGCGAATGGTCGGTGCGCCACGGCGAAGCAGCCACGAACGTCGAGCGCATCGTCGTCGCCCGCGGCGACGCGATCGACTTCGTCACCGATTGCGTCGGCGACGTGAACGCCGACTCGTTCACGTGGCGCGTGACGTTGTCGCTAGCGCAGGAAGGTGGCGAGACCGCGACATTTGCCTCGCATGAAGGTTTCCACGGCCCGCCTAGTCAAAGCGAAGCCGGCGTCGAACTGGCCAGCGTCGTGCGGGCCTGGCAGTTGGCTTACTTGCGGCTGCCGACGCGCGACGAGTTGTCCGCGGCCTGCGCATTTCTCGATGCGCAGATCAATTACTTGCGTCTGCACCCGGGCAACGCCGCTGCCGGTCGCTCGCCGGAAACACAGGCGCTCGCCAACTTGTGCCAGGCGCTGGTGAGCTCAAACGAATTTCTCTACGTCGACTAATAGAGCGCACAACCATGCACGTACCACTTTCTCGGCGACAGTTTCTGGCCGAAAACGCCATGGGCATTGGCGCCACGGCGCTCGCGTGGCTTACCGCGCAAGAGGCCAAGGCCATCCCCTCGAAGCTGCCCAAGGATCCGGCGACGTTCGATCTGAAGCCGAAGGCGCCGCACTTCGCCCCGCGCGCCAAGGCGATGATCTCGCTCTTTCAGCATGGCGGTCCGTCGCACGTCGACTTGTTCGATCCCAAGCCAGAGCTGACGCGATTGAGCGGCACCGACTATCCCGGCGAAATCGTGTACAGCTTCGTCAATGGTGCCAGCAAGTCGCTGTTCGGCAGCCCTTGGAAGTTCGCAAAGCACGGCCAGTCAGGCACGGAAATCTCGGAGCTGCTGCCGAACCTGGGCGAGATCGTCGACGATGTCTGCCTGATCCGCTCGATGCACACCGGCGCCAACGGTCATGAAGTCTCGATCCGCTACTTTCACGGCGGCATTCCCGGCGTGGTCGGACGGCCGACGCTCGGCTCCTGGCTGGTGTACGGCCTGGGCTGTGAAAGCCAAGAATTGCCCGCGTACCTGGTGCTGACTGATCCGGCGGGGTTGCCGGTCGACGGCGTCACGAACTGGTCGAATGGGTTTATGCCTCCCCTGTTCCAGGGCACCGTGCTACGGCCGAAGGAGCCGCGGATTTTGAATCTCGAAGCGCCGCCGTACCTGCGCGGTGAAGTGCAGAAGCAAAATCTCGATTTCCTCCGCGGCTTGAACGACCGCCATCTGGCCGAGCATCCGGGCGAGGGCGACCTCGAAGCGCGCATCGCCAGTTACGAGTTGGCCGCCGCCATGCAGACCGCGGCCACCGAGGCGCTCGACATCTCGCGTGAAACGGCCGCCACGCACGCCATGTACGGCCTCGACGATCCGGCCACGCGCGAATACGGTACCCGCTGCCTGATCGCGCGGCGCCTGGTCGAACGGGGAGTCCGCTTCGTGCAATTGTTCCTGGGCGGCCAGCCATGGGACAACCACTCCAGTATCCGTACCGGGCTGCCGGCCATTTGCAAACGTACCGACAAGCCTGCCGCGGCGTTGGTCAAGGATCTCAAGCAGCGTGGCATGCTCGGCGAAACCGTCGTTCACTTCGGCGGCGAAATCGGACGACTGCCAGTGACCGAGAATCGTGGCGATGCGGCCAACTCAGGACGCGATCACAACGGCCAGGGCTTCAGCATGTGGGTCGCCGGCGGCGGCTTCCGGCCCGGCATCACCTATGGTGAAACCGATGAGTTTGGCCACCGCGCGGTAAAGGACGTCGTCACTCCCAACGATTTCCAGGCCACGCTCTTGCACCTGTTCGGCCTGGATCATACGCAGCTTAGCTATCTGCACAGCGGGCGCGAGCAGCAGATCACCGCCGGCCGCACGGCCCGACTGGTGAAAGAGATTATCTAGATCGCGGTCTCGATATCTGCCTGGCCATTTGCTCGGGTGCCACTAGTGGCTTGCCCACCAGTGTTTGAACGTCCGACCGACCGCTTCAATCGCGCGCGCCATCGCTGTCGTGCCTTGATCGCCACGGCGCGATAGAATCGCCATCGGAGTTGTCATCTCCGCGGGCGGATATTCCGCTGGGCTAGCACGCTAATTCGTGCGCGATTATGCGCGGGTGACAATTGTGGCACAGAGGGCATGGCCATGAAACGGCGGACTTTGATCCGTGCTTCGCAGGTTCTAGTCGCGATTCTCGTCGGCATCTTCGGTGCGCCCGCCAACCCGCGTCTCGCGTTGGCGCAGCAGTCGGAAGCGGCAAAGGCGGCGTCGCCGGCCGATGAAGAAACGAAGAACAACTTCCGCATCGCCGGCGATTGCTCCCGGCTCGACCTAATCAAGGATGCCGACGGTGGCAATCTGCGAGCCGAACTGACGCCACTGCCGAGGGCCAAGGTCACTCTCTACGTCGTGCGCGGAACGCCCGGCGTTCTGGAAGAAGTAGGCACGACCGAGGCGGACGAGCGAGGGCATTACGAATTCACGAATCTCGCGCCGCCGCGCTATGATTCGCGTATTGAGCGGCGCTGGTATGGGATGGTCGCGCGCGCCGAAGGACTTCCTGCGGCTATCTGGCCGTTGTTCGAGGGAACCAACCCCGCAGACGCCGACGTGAATTTCGCCGCCAAATCGGCCACGCTGTCGGGCCGCCTGACGGACGCTGACGGCAATCCGGTCGCTGGAGCAACGGTTTCTCAGTACGGCATCCACGGCCTGCCGGTACCGGGCGTGCAAAGCGCCATTACAAACAAGATCGGCCGCTTCCGCATTGAGGAGGTCCCCGATTTCGATCGGGGTGGACCGTCGGATGGCGTGCAGTTCCGCATCACGCACCCGGATCATCCGGCCACGTCGGTCAGCGTGCCCGCGTTACCGGCTGAGACGGTCTTTCGCTTCACGCGAGGCTGTACAGTTACCGGCACGGTCCGCGACAAGGTTGCCGGCCAGCCGGCCGCCGGCGCGCTGGTGCGCGCGCAAGAGAACAAGAACACTCAGAACGATGCGCAGGTGCTGACCGATGACCAGGGACGCTACCGGCTGGTGCTCCCGGAAGGCCGCTACAATATCTTGGTCGAGGCGCTCAATCGCGCTGGCGCAGCCAGCACCGGTCACGATTGCCGGACAGGCGAAACCACCGAAATCCCGCCGTTGGAACTGACCGAAGGAGGCTGGATCGAGGGGCGGGTCGTAAATACACGCACGAATCAGCCCGTTGTGGAGAACCAGCGCGGCGGCCGCATCACGATTGGCTTGATCGGCCCCGGCAGCCCGGCGCGGAAGCGACTTATTTCGCCCGAGGCCGTGGCCACGGTCGACGCGGAAGGGCGATTCCGACTGCGCGCGACGGCCGGCGACAACTTCCCCTATCTGGTCAACGAGCGCGGCATGCGCATGGCGTGGGATACACAGCAGCAGCCGGCCGTCGTGGTCGCCGAAGGCGAAACGACGCATTACGACATGCTGATCGAGCCGGAGTTGACGCCCGAGGAGAAGATGAAGGCGGCCCGCGCTGTGCTCGCGACCCTGCCCGCGGATCAGCCGGCGCGCGTTGCTGCCATTCTGGAAGAATTCCGCAAGCTGAACCACACGGTCGACGAGTGCGAGATCTGGTGTTCTCTCATGCGCGAGCTGGTCACAATCGGCGCGGACGCCGTGCCGCAAATCGGCGCCGAGCTCGATGCGACCAACGAACAGCGCATGATCCGCCGGTTGGGTTTCGCGCTACGTGCGATCAATGACCCGCGCGCCGTGCCGGCCCTGATCCGCGCGATTCCCAAGACGCTGCAACCACCGCTGAGCGATTACGGGCTGATCGTGGCCGACGCGGATCTGACCGCGTTCATGCAAAAACATCAGATCAATCCGGTCGTGGGCGGCCAATATTTCGACTTCGGTCGCCCGGTGCGAGAGGTCTTCAGCGCCCTGCACACTCTGACCGGTAAGAAGTTCGGCGACGATACGCTCTTTGGCATGATGCGCGGCAAGAACACCATCGCGCTGGCCGAACAGCAGAAGCGCTACCACCGCCAGGCCGAACGCTGGCAGGCATGGTGGGAGGAGCATTGGCAAGAAAAAACGACAGACGAGGCGTACGCCAAGGTGAACCTCCCGCCGGCCGAAGAGATCGCGATTCCACCGGTCATTGCGCTGGGACCGTCGGCGACCACGGATGGTGGAACGCGGGGGGCCACGCTCTCGCCGCCGGGCGAAAGTGGCGGTACGTTTCTTGATCTCGATACGGGGCTCGACCCCAAGTGGCCGCTGCACATTCCCGAGAACGAAGCGGCGGATCACGAACGCGAGATCGCCCTGTGGGCCGCGCAAAACGGCGTCGACTTGATGTGTGTCATCTACCGCGCGCCCGACGGCAAGGAAACCTACGCGTTACGGGCGTTCAACATGCGGCTGTGGGAAATCTCGGAGCGCGACGCCGAAGAGATCGATGAACTGATCAAAGAAGGCAAGCTGCCCGAAAGGAAGCCAGCCGGCGAATTGTTGCTGCACGTCGACGAAGCCACCGGCCGATACGTGCCCGAAGCCAACGCCGCCTTCCTGTACGCTACGCGTGAAGGGGGCACCGGCGTGATCCACATTACCGACCGCATCACCGAGAAACGCGACATCACAGGCATGGTATTCGCGCCGAAAGGAGTGGGCTTTCACAAGGGCGTGAAATTCAACCAGCGGGACATCATTCCGTAGCGCTGCACCGAAATCCGGGGCGGCCGCTCGTCAAACACTGTCAAACCAGGGCGCAGGCAGGCCGGAAAAGCGTTGACCGGCGGCTCTCTCTCCACCACAATGATGCTGCCGAGGCCAAGAGCCCTGGCGCCTGCCCGAGCGACCAACCCGCGTCGACCCGCCTGCACGACCCGCCCTTGTGCATCCACCCGAACCCAGCAAGGAACGGTGCGATGAATCTTCCCTGCCTTGGCCCGCTACGCCGCCGCGAATTCCTGCGCGCGGGCACGCTGGCGCTGGGCGGAATTGGGCTGGAACAGGTTATGGCCGCGCGGGCCCGCGCGGGGCAACCGACCAAAGGCACCTCGGTGATTCTGTTCTGGATGTGGGGTGGCCCGAGCCACCTGGAGACGTACGATCTGAAGCCGCTCGCGCCGAGTGAGTATCGCGGCCCGTTCCGGCCCATCCCGACCGACGTGCCGGGCTTGGATATTTGCGAGCTATTCCCAAGGCAGGCGCGGCTCGGCTCGCGGATCTCGCTCATTCGCTCGCTGCACCACGAGATGTCGGCGCACAACGACGGATCGATCGAGCTCTTGACTGGCAAGACGCCGGATCGACCCGATCCCACGTCGACCGCGCGCAGCGAGCATCCCGATTTCGGCATGGTGGCCAGCAAGCTGCGTGGCGCGCGCCCGGACGGGCTGCCGAACTATGTTGGCATCCCGCGGCAGCCGTTCATGACGCGCCCGGTTTATCTGGGGCTGGCCCATTCGGCCGTGGCCGCAGGCGACCCGTCGAACAAAGCCTATCGTCCGCCCAACCTGTCGCTGGCCGCGGGCGTGAACGCCAGCCGATTGGAAGACCGGCGCGGCCTGCTGCCGCAGTTCGACCGGCTGCGCCGCGATCTGGATCTGGCGGGCTCGCTCGACGGCGTCGAGCAATTTCGTGGTCAAGCGCTTACGATGCTCACCAACCCAAGCGTGGCTGACGCATTCGACGTGAGCCGCGAGACCGACCAGACCCGCGATCGTTACGGCCGGCATCTGTGGGGCCAGAGCTGCTTGCTCGCGCGGCGCCTGGCCGAGGCGGGCGTGGCCGTGATTACGATCGACGCGCTCGCCCCCACGCTCAGCGATCGGTACTTCAGTTGGGACGACCATATCAACCCGATCACGCGCTGGGATATGGCCGACGCCATGCGCTACCGCGCGCCGTTCATGGATCAGGGGATCGCGGCCCTGATCGAGGACATCTACGACCGCGGGCTGTCGGAGCGCGTCATGGTCGTCGCCGCCGGCGAATTCGGCCGCACTCCGCGACTGGTGAATCACGACGGTTTGATCGGCCGCGATCACTGGCCCGGGGCGCAGTCGGCGCTCGTCTCGGGCGGGAACCTGCGCATGGGGCAGGTCGTCGGCGCGACGAATTCCAAGGGAGAATACCCGGCCGATCGGGCCCTTACGCCGCAAGACTTGCTGGCGACCATCTATCATCACTTGGGCATCGACTATCGACAGTCGTTCGTCGATCTGTCCGGGCGCCCGACGAGCATCCTCGCCACGGGCGAGCCGATCCGCGAGCTGGTGTAAGGGCGGCCCTCGACGCACGCAAGGCTCTCGTGCATGCGCGCAGGTGAAGTTGCACGCCGTCTTGCTTACGGAAGCGTGAAAACCGCTAGCACCGTTCAAGTTTGCGAGCGCCGCGGATCGAACTAAGAGAAGCGAGCCGCACGCGTCGCACGGCGTGCTATCAAGGATGATCTCGCAGGAAAGGATGCTCTATGCACAGGCGGCATTGGCTCTTGGCCAGCATGACCATGGCCAGCGAAATCGCACTGTACGGCTGCCGCGGATCGCAATTCGCCAAAATCCTGCATCCCGGCGACAAGGAAATGGTCGGCAGCCATCAGGCCGGACAGGAAACGTTCAAGCCGCTGGTCGAAGAATCGGTTGCCAGCTTGCTGGCGCGGCACTGCACGCCGCCGCCTACCGTGCAACAGGTGAGCATGAACGGCCAGGAACAATTGCCTCCGCCCCCCATGCGCATTTGCTTTGTCGCCGTCGAAAATAAAAGCGCCGAGGAGATCGGCGACTTCAAGGATCAGATCTACCAGATCATCGATACGCACATCATCGAATCGCGCGCGTTTCAGCCGGTCAACAAGCGGTTCGTCGACGCCGGGCTGGAGCAGACGCGTTTGCGCCCCGATCAGCTCTTCGTGCCGCAGAACATGCGCGCCTTTACGATGGCCATGGAGCAGGCCGGCCAGCCGTTCGATTTCCTGCTGTACGCCACGCTGACCTCGGGCACGACGCGCGAGAACCAGAACTACCAGCGCGATTATCTGCTGACGATGGAAATGATCAACGTTCGCACGGGCGACTACGACAAACAATCAGCAACGTTGACCAAGGGTTATTACCAGACGCGGCTGGGCAGACTGCTGAAATAGGCCCATCAACCGGCGCGCCCCCTTTCGCACCGCTAATGGCTCGAGCCATGTGCCGCTCTATACCTCGCTGTGCCTGCGCGCTGGTCCTTTTGATCTTGGGCGGCTGCGCCACGCACGCGCATCAATTGACCAAGGTGCGCGAGCTGTATTGCGCTGGCGAGCTGGCCGAAGCCACGTCCTCGGTCGACAAGGCGCTCAAGCGTCCGCACAACGACGGCGACGTGCTGCGGCTCGAGCACGCGATGCTCGATTTGTGCGAAGGGCGCACGCGCGAGGCCGAGCAGACGTTGCGGCAGGTGCGCGACCGCTTCGACACCTTGGAACAGGCCAGCCTCGGTCGCTCGGCCCTCTCGATGCTGACCGACGACAACATGCGCGACTATCCTGGCGAAGATTACGAACGGGTCCTGGTGCGCGCCTTCTTGGCCCTGTCGAACTTGATGAACGGCGGCGAGGACGCGCAAGCCTACAGCCTGCAAATCACGGACAAGCAGCAGCAGATCATCGACGCCGCGAAGGACCGCAACGACGAGGAGTCGAAGCTCGCTTATAAGCAGGTGGCCTTAGGACCGTACCTGCGCGGCATGCTGCGCGAGGAAACCCATTCGAACTACGACGACGTCCAGCGCGCGAGTGCCACGGTCGTCAGTTGGCAGCCCAACTTCGTCTATGGCCTGCAAGACCTGGAGCGGGCTCGGCACGGACATCATTCGGCGCCTGGTAACGGCGTGCTCTATGTGTTCGCGCTCACGGGGCTTGGCCCTTACAAAGAAGAAACGATGGAGTTGCCGAGCACCGTGGCGCTATTGATCGCCGACCAGATCTTGAGCGCCACGAACAAATACACGCTGCCGCCGACCATCGCGCCGATCAAGGTGCCGAAGGTCGTGGTGCCCACGAACCAGATCGATCGGGTGCGGGTTTTTGTCGATCGGCAGCCTGTCGGCGAGACGGCCACGATCACGAACATCGGGGAAATGGCGCGCGAGCAATACGAGGCGGTCTACCCGCACGTCATCGCGCGAGCCGTGGTCCGACGCGTGGTGAAGAAGGGCGTGATCTACGGCACCAAGACGGCCATGAACATCGACCGCAATTCGCTGTGGGACATCGGGCTGGACGTCGTGGGCGTGGCTTGGGAAGCGACGGAAGCCGCCGACACGCGCTGCTGGGGATTATTGCCGGAGAAGATCCAGGTGCTGCGCGTCGAGTTGCCGCAGGGAGAACACGAAATCGCGCTGCAAGGCGTCGGCTCGACATTGCCTGGCACGCCGCGCGCCGAGCGCGTGACGATCACCAACGGCCGCAACACGTACATGCTGGCCAACTTCCCCGACATGGACCCGATCGGCAAAATCCTGGTCAATCAGCGGCGCTAGACCGGATTCTGTCATTTACTCGATCCGCGCGCGACCGAAAACGTTCCCCTACCTGTCAGGAAGGGGCCAGGAGGGTTCCCCGCTCCATGTGGTCAGAATTCGTCGCGACCCGTGCGACTCAGAATGGGCGCACGGCGACACACGACTTGCGAGCCGTTGGGCCGCGAGGGGTTCACCCCTCACCCTGCCCTCTCCCACCCTCTCCCTGAGGGGAGAGGGGTTGCGAGTCATCAACGACGAGTAAGACGGTGAGGCCTTACTTCGGCATCGGCAGGACGATCAGTGCGTTCTCGGGGAATGTGACGTCGCCTGCGCGGCCGTTCATCTGGTACTGCACCTTGAGAATCTTTGCCGTGCCGGGCACCGGGTCACCGCCGAAGCTGTCGTTGTAGCTGGCCGCCGGCAACATCAGCAGCGGCAAGCCGTCGACGCATTTCTTCAATGTCTCGGTGACGTCCTTCGTCTTACCCGCGGCGCCGTACTCAGCCTTGACGATTTCGAGCTTCACCGGATCGATGCCGGCCTTGGCGAGAATATCGCGCGCCTTGGCCGGGTCGCCGCCGAGCTTCTTCATCATCACGAGCATCGTACGGGCAGCGTCCGCCCCCAATGCCGGCGTCTGCGCCGCCTGAGCCGCGACCTTGAGAGTCTCGGGATTGGGATAACGCTCGAGGACCGCCAAAACCAGCTTCTGCTCGTCGGGACGGGTTGCCATGGCGAGAGCGCTACGGCACATTTCGGCCCGCTGTGGATCGGGCATGGCAAATTGCCGGGCCAGGCGAATGTAGCCGCGCACCGCGCGGACGCGGTACTTGTCGCCCGGCGCGTTCTTGGCCAGGTCCGCGAGCACTGGCGCCGCGTCGACGCCCATCCATTCGCCGAGCACGCGGCTGCCGGCATCCTGGATCTGGTCGTCGCTCTGCTTCATGGTCGTATGGATGGTCTCGAGCGCCTTCGGCCCGCCCATCGTGCCGAGAACCTCCAGCAGGTTGGCTTGCGTGGCGACGGCGGCCTTGGGCATGGCCGCGGCCAATTGCGCCGCACACGCTTCCCGGTCCGGCATGCGCAGGCAAGCTGTGCGGAGCGCACGCTGGGCGACCTGCACATCGCAGTTCTTCGGCTCGTTCACCCGCGCGATCAGGACCGACAACTCCTGCGGGCCGACCGTGGCGCCGAGTGCCGCAAGCGCGGCATTACGCACCTGGGCATCGGAATTGTCGAGCGCCTTGATCAAAGCCGGAGTGGCGCTAATGCGCCGCTCGCCAACGATATCAGCTAAGATCGCCAGCGATTTCCCTTCGGCCGAGGGAAGACGGGCCGCGATGTCGGCATCGACCTTCTTGTCTTGAAGAGCCGCCACGGCTGCCTTGGCTGCTTGCGCGACGTCGGCATCATCCTCGGCCGCGATCGTCAACAGCGGCGAAAGTGTATACGCATCGCCCAAGCGCCCCATCACCCCTAGGGCCGCAACACGGACCTGCTTGTCGCCACTCTGGGCGGCCTTCAAGACGGCCGGCAGAACCGCCGCGTCACCGCGATCGGCCAACGCCACCAGCACGAGCGCTGCGCGATCGGGCGTGGTTCGCGATACCTCAGCGGCCAGAGCTTCGCCGACGGCCGCACCCGATAACTCGCGTGCCGCCGCCAGGGCGACGTTCATCATGGCTTTATCGGTTGAGCCCAACTGTTCGAGCAAGAGCGGAATGCCCTCGGCCTTGCGGGCGACGATCGCGCCGCGCGTGGCTTCGAGCTTGCGCGGCTTGGGGACGTCGGCCTTGCGGACTTCGTCGTAAATCTCCGCGGCCTCTTTCCCGCGGCCGTCGCGGTCCAAACGCTCGGCACACAGAATACAGCCTTCGGCCACGGCACTACGTACCGGAGCAGGCCCCGCGCTGAGCGCCTGCCGCAGCGATTTCGTCGCGGCGTCATTGGCGATGTGCCCCAGCGCCACGGCGGCCGCCGCGGCCACTTCGTTATCTTTATCCTTCAGCCGTCCGGCCAAACGGTCGACCGCTTTGGCATCGGCGCGGACACCGATCGAATTGATCGTGCCCACGAGCAGCTTGCCGGAGAGTTTGTCGGTCGCGCCCAGTAGGGCGGCATCGGCCGAGGGATCGGGAATTGCTTCCAGCGCGATACGCGCCCAGGAGGCCAACTGCTCGTCGGCCAATAGCTTAGCCAACTCGGGCACGCACTCTTTGCTGCCGACGGTGGTCAAGGCTTTGCAGGCAAGCGCCTTGTCGGCCGGTGCGCCCGAGCGGAGCACCGCGATCAACTCGGATTCGCTTTTTTGACCTTCAGCGGCATGAGCGGTCGCGCCCCAAAGCGCCGCGAGCGCGACGAGCCAGGCGGCGCTGCGCTTCAGATATCGATTCTTATCCATGATCGTCATCCTGATATTTTGTGAGCGTGTGTGCTTGAGAAATCTTGCGATGGCGAAAAATGCAGTGACCACGCGGCGCGATTCGATTTACAGCCGCCACGGTTCACGCAGAGCCTCGGAGCGGAGCCGATTGGCCTGCTCGTCGCCGAGGAACTCATTTTTCTGCTGATCGAACGTCACCTTGCGATCGAGCGCCAGGGCGATGTTCGCCGCGTGACAAGCAATGTGTGCCTTGCACGCCGCGTCGGCGTTCCCCTTCGGCAGGCTGCGGGTCTTGACGCAATCGAGGAAGTCGCGCACGTGGAAGGTGGCCGGATAGCCGTCGATTTCCTCGACCTTGCGGCCGCCCAGCAAGGCGGGCGAGCTGAGAACCATCTTGCCGCTGTCGCCCGTTTCGACCCAGCCGGTCTCGCCTTCGAAACGCACGGGGCACGAGCCGAGCGGGATCCAGCCGGTTTCGCGGAAGATCAATTCCACGCCGTCGTCATAGCGGCAGACAATCTGGCCATCCTTCGGCGGGTTGTACTCGACGGGCACGTGCTTGTCGTCCACGGCCCATTGGCACAGGTCGACGCAGTGCGAACCCCATTCCAACACGCCGCCGCCGACAAGGCCGCCCCCTTTTTCGAAATTGAAACCGTCGAGTAGCTTCTCGTTGAAGGGGCGCCAGGCCGCGGGGCCCAGGTACATGTTCCAATCGACGACTTCCACGTCGGGATCTTTCTCGGCCGGCAGCCAACCGCTGACCATGGCTTTCATCCCTGCCGGGTGGGCGTAGACCTTTTTGAGCTTGCCGAGCTTGCCGGTGCGAGCCAACTCGCAGGCAAAGGCGAAGTGCGGCAGATTGCGCCGCTGCGTGCCGACCTGGAAGACGCGGCCCGTACGGCGAATGGTGTCTTTGAGGATCAAGCTCTGCGCGATGTTCTTCGTGCAAGGCTTCTCGCAATACATATCCTTGCCGGCGCGGGCGGCGTACATGGCCGCGGTGCAGTGCCAGTTCGGGCCGGTGGCGATCAGCACCGCGTCGATGTCATTGCGATCGAGTAGTTCGCGGAAGTCGCGATACATCGAGCAGTCTTGATTGCCGTTCTTCTCGTCGGCGATCTTCTTTACCGCGGTGCGGCGTGCGGCCTTGATGTCGCAGACGGCCAGAAACTGTACGTCCTTCTGTTCCAGGAAGCAGCCCAGGTCGTAGGTGCCGCGATTGCCGATGCCGATGCCGCCCAAGGTCACCCGCTCGCTGGGGGCGACGGCGCCGTCCCGGCCCAGGGCCGAGCTGGGGATGATCTGCGGGGCCGCGATGGCGGCGGCGCTTACCGAGAGCGCGGTTTTCAAGAAGCTACGGCGGTTCTTAGGGTATGCCTTGTTCGCCACGCGTGTTCTCCTGGTCATGGCAAAGGGTGGGTCGTCGATGCGGCTCGAGCGGTCTCGCTTGCCAGCGATGTCGAGGCGGCTGCCCGTAAACCACCAGCATATCGCGGCGGCGATCACTTCTCCATAAAACTTGGCGGGAAAAAAATCGGGCCGCGAGAAGTCGGCGGGAATGCACGCCAGAAAACAGCCCGGCGACGCGAAAAAATGCCCCGCAGGCATGCTGGGCTCGGGGAAACCGGCTGGCAAGGGAAGCGACCAGAATCACGCACGCCGGCACTTGTAGCAGCCCTGCGTGTGGTCATCGACCATGCCGACGGCCTGCATAAAGGCATACAGGATCGTGCTGCCTACGAAGCTCATCCCGCGTTTCTTCAGGTCCTTGGCCAGCGCATCGGATTCCTCGGTGCGCGCCGGGACCTCTTTCATCGACTTGGGCCGGTTGACGCGCGGCTTGCCACCGACGAAGCGCCACAAGTAGGCATCGAACGAGCCGAACTCTTTTTGGATCGCCAGGAAGGCCTGGGCGTTCTTGCGGGCCGTGAAAACCTTCAGGCGGTTGCGGATGATATCGCCGGTGGCCAGGATTTTTTCCAGCTGTGCGTCGGTCAGGCGCGCCACCTTGGCCGGTTCGAAGTTCTTGAACGCATCGCGGTACCCTTGGCGACGGCGCAGGATCGTGTACCAGCTCAGCCCGGCCTGCGCTCCTTCGAGAATCAGCATCTCGAAAAGCTTCTGGTCGTCGTGAACCGGCACACCCCATTCGTGGTCGTGGTACGCGGCGTAGTCAGGCTTGTCGGCCGGCACCCAACCGCAACGCTGCTTTTCGACAGGCATTTCGATTCGTCTCCTCAATGCGCTCGCGCGGTTCAGCGGAAGAACCAGCACATTCCCAGCGTGCAGGCGATCAACACGCAGGCCCAAAACTTATCGCGCTGCCACCAGGCGCGCATGGTGCCGGCTTCGGCCTGGCGTTCTGACTTGAAGCGACCCCAGGTGTATTGCTCCTTCGTCGTGTCCCGCTCGCGCCGCGTAGCAAGGCTGACAACCACAACGACCACATAGCAGGCAATCGTGGCCAGGGCCGCCCGATGGAAGGCCTGCAACTGGTGACCAAAGCCTCGCAGGGCGACCTGCTCGAACAGGATCGACAAGAAGGGCCCGGCCACGATCGAGGCCAACGATGCGGTGCCGGTCACCATCGGTTGCAGAATGCCAGCGACGTAGGCCACGATCACGCCGGGCACGAGATAAGCGTTGTAATCGGCCATGCGGTTGAAGATGCCCCCCTTGGTCTGACCGTAGAAGAGCGACAGGCCGATGGCCGCGGCGACCATCAAGGTCATCGAAATACGGCCCACCCAGATCAAGCGACGTTCCGAGGCGTCGGGCCGGACGTACTTCTTGTAGATATCAAATGTGAAGAGCGTGGCCGTCGAGTTCATCATCGAATCGATCGTCGAGAGGATGCCGGCCACGAGCCCGGCCATCACCACGCCCACCAGGCCGTAGCCTTGCGGCAACAGCGTGCGCGTGAGGCCGGCAAAGGCCGTATCGCTTTCGGTGGCCGGATCGATCGCCAGGATGTAACCGGCGGCCATGCCAGGCACGATGCACAAGAAGGGAATGAGCAGCTTGAGGAAACCGGCGGTGATCGTGCCCATCCGCGCGTCCCAGTCGCTGCGGGCACCAAGCGTGCGTTGCGCGATGAACTGGTTGGTGCCCCAGTAATACAGGTGCAGCACCATCAGGCCGCTGAGGACGCCGGTCCAGGGAAGCTCGGGATGACTGGCCTCGAAGAAAACGTGAAACTTTTCAGGTTGCTTTTCCAGCAAGCCAGACAGCCCACCGACATTTGGGTGCCAGATGGCCAATACGGCGAGCAAGCCGCTACCGATCAGCAATAGCACGCTCTGTACCACGTCGTTAAAGATGTCGGCCGTTAGACCGCCGTACATGGTGTAGATGCCGGCCACGGCGGCCGTGAGCCAGATCGCCATTTCGTACGAGATCGCGTAGTCGGAATTCTCGGTGAGTGTGGCGATCGTCAGTGCGCCGAGGATCATGGTGCCGACCATCTGAATGAGCAAGAACGCCATGTTCGTGATCGAATACACCAACCGGCTGCGATCGTCGAACCTCCGGCCGAGATATTCCGAGAGCGTGTACAGCCCCATGCGGCGATAAAACGGCAAAAAGAAATAGCAGAGCGAGAGTAGGCCGAAGATCGCGCCAAATTCGAAATTGGCCTGCGCGAACCCCTCCTTCAGCCCGGCTCCCATCATGCCGACCATGTGGTGCGAGCTGATGTTAGTGCCGAAGATCGATCCGGCCACGGCCCACCAGGCGACGGTTCGGCCGGCCAGGTAGTACTCGGTCGTGTCTTTCTTGCGGCGCGAAATCCACATGCCGAACAGGGTGACCCCCACGATGCTCGTTACGAGCACGAGTACGTCGAGCCACTGCAAGGGCACACTGGTCGATTGCGCCCATAGAATCGGGCAAGCGATGTTCATATCAATCCGCCAGTCGGTCATTGCCGGAAGGGAAGCGGATTGAATCTACCGGCCGCGTGAGAACAGGGAAAGACACCACGCTCGTTAAGCCATGAGTGGGCCGGTTACCGGCGCTCGATGCGCAGCAGAAAATCGTCCACAGATTTCGCAGATTGACGCCGAGTCGAAAACGACGGATCGACGCGAGTCATGCCCGAATATTTACGTGCTGCAATGCAGTGCACATCATGCCGTCGCTCGGCGCCAGGCGCGCAGGCGTGCCCACGCTCCGGCCTTTGCCAGGCTGACCAAGGCGGCGAGCAGGAAGAACGCCACGCCCCACAGAATCTTGTCGAGGCCGACGATCAACGTTCGCAATTGCCGATAGCCATGCCAGCCATAGGTCAGGGGCCACATCATCGCGCCCGCGGCGGCGATCGCGTAGTAAAGGGATCCACCCCACATGGCCGCATAGGCGAACCCCACCGTAATCGGCAAAAGCGGATACAGGTATACGACGGCCGGCGGCACGTCGGGAAAATCATTCGGCATGATGTTCACCGCCGCCAGCATGGCGCAGGCCAGAAGCCCCGCTCCTGCGATGCGCAAGAAGCGAGCCCACTGGTCATGGAATAGTGCGCCGATGGCGAGCACGACCACCGTGATCATGTGAAAGACGACCAGGCCGCGATGCGGCGTGAGCCATCCCAAGTTCGCTCCCAGCGCCACGGGCGCGAGGGCGCAGGCGGCGCCGAATGTGACGCGGCGCGCATCGCGACGTTCGCAGCCGATCGCCACTTGCACGCCGCCGACGGCGACGAGCGGCCAGGCTTTTTGGTACGGCACGCTATCCAAATCCAGGGAATACGGCGTGACAAACGCTAAAAGGATCACGGCCCCGGCCAGCCCATTGCCGGCGCCGTGTACGCCACGAACCAGGGCGTAGCCGTAGATGCCGGCGGCCGCCAGCAGTGTCAGGTAGAGCGGCCCGGCGTGCACCGTATCGATAAATCGATTCAGGAAGGTCGCGTATGTCGCGTCGGCATGATGCCCGGCCAGGACAAGCAACGGCAGTAGCGCCGGTGTGATCAAGGCGGCACGTTGCGCTAACGTTGAACGGCCATGGGCAGCGGCCTCGACGAACAAGATATTCACCGAAATCAGAAACGGAACGAGGAAGTAGGTGCCAAAAATACTCTCATTTCCAAAAATCGGGTGAAACGACACGCACAGGTAATACGCCCGCAAGCAGACGCACACGCCGAGCATGCCGAACAACACCCATGGGTATAGCGGCCAGCGCCAGGGGCTGCCGTTGTCGTTGACGTAAGCAGGCCCACGGCGGATGGCCGGAACGAGCGTCAAGAACACGGCGCCGGCCGCGGCCGAGAACCCGAACAGCGCCCAATACAGCGAAGCGTCGGGCGGATGGTCCAAGAGCGGGCTCATCGCCAGCGGATAGAGGAAAAACAACCCCAGCACCGCGTAATAGGGAACTCGAAACAGCGCCGGTAGCCGCAGCGGCAAGCTGCGCAGCACCCCTTCGCTTACCAGCAGGGCAAACAAAAACCCGGCGAGCACGAACGACACGCCGTGTTGCTCCTCGGCGTTCAAAACCGGGTCAAGACTCACCGAAATCGCCAGGAACATCAGCACCACCACCAGCAAGATGCTCCGCGCATCTTCCCAGACGTGCCCCAGTCGAATGATCAGCCAGGCGGTCAGCGCCAAGAGCAACGTATAGGCAGCCAGTCCCAACGCAATGATACCGGCCTCGACCAGCGCCGCCTCCTGGCTGAACGATTGCCACAAGCCGGAAAAGACCAACAGCGCACTGATGATGTAGAACGGGTTGTGATTGTAGAGGAAGCGCACCAGCTGCGCTAGTTCCTCTCCGGCATGAGGTTGCTTGATTCGCACAGATTGCGGTTGCGTTGGCGGTGACGCGGTCGCGGCAACGGATTCGATCGGCGCAGGCTGAACATGCTCGTCCATAGCACACCAAACCTTTCCCAAAGGTGAAATGAGACGATAACGGGTACGAATGAAAGGGGATGAAAACGTCTCGCGGACGAAGATTTCCGATCAGGCCTGGCGCGAGCGCAGCGTCGAGCGCCCGACCATCGACAGGCGCTAAATCGCGCGCTGTGTTGGGATAATCGAAATGAATGTTCCGAAGTGGTGTGAACGGGCGCGCCCGGCGAGAGTGTGATCGAACTCACGGATGGGAATGATCCCGCCGGCGAACCTCTATCCCGATTCTGCCGCTCTGCCGTGATAACCGCAAGAAAAAAACGCGCAGATGCACGCGACGGCGCAAGTCACCGCTGACGATTCGCGCGAGAATCGATTGCGCGAAAATATTCGCGCGCTACAGCACTTGGGTGTGCCGTGGGTGTCACGACGTTTGGAGCGCGCTAGCGAGCCGTGGCAAATGGGACGCTGGTCGATGCCGCTCTGATTCTTGCATCAACGCCGACCGGGAGCGGTGCGTCTCATGACCGCGCGAGCGCAACGAAAAAGCCGCCCGAAGGCGGCTTAGTCGGATCATTGGATGACCGACGGTATCCGGTCGTTTTTCAGCCTCGTGCGTCCTGCCACATCCCTGGCAGGACGCCAACGACACTTCGTTCTAGCGTGGCCCGCGGGCATGCTACCTAAGCGCGGCGGCGTCGCCACGCGGCAATGGCACCGCAACCCAACGCCATGCCGACCATAGCCACACTCGAAGGTTCGGGAACGAACGAGTTGCAAGCCTGGACATAGCAGGCGCAAATGCCGAAGTGAAAGACGGCCCAATCGACGGTCGTCGCCGAGGTGACGCCGTTTACGGGAATCACGAACGAAACAGGCCCGGACAGGAATGCGTTGTTGTCCGAATTGCCAGCAATCGTGGAATTGGCATTCGTGTACTTTGTACCGCTGGCAGGTCCGATGATCGAGTGATCGTCCATGCCATCGGGAAGCATGAGTTGCATGCTTTGGCCGTCAAGCAGTATTTCCCAACCGGTGGGGACCGACGCACCATCGCTGAACGTCTTGTTCGAGTTGACCGTGCGCTCGACGCCGGCGCTGGCACCGATCGTGGTGCTGGTCTTGAGATCGTCCAGGGCAAAAGAGACGCCACTGATGACTTGAGAGATGTCGCTGATTTTGGTTTCCAAGTTTTCCAGCGTAACCGTGACTTCATTCGGGCCCGTCACGAATGTCACCTGGGCATCCACCGGCCTGCCACCGACCGTGTTGTTGGCGGTCGTATAAGTGATCGTGCCGGCCTGGGCCGTGATTGCCGATCCGAACAGGAGAGCGAAAAAGGCAATGACACCAGGATTTTTTGTCGAATTCATGAGACGCTCCGTGTGTTAACTACGGGAAAACGAAATTGCCAATCCGCGGGCGCGCAGGCGCCTGCGGGTAAACGATCGTGCACATCACGTCGTTTTCCAGTTGCCGGTTACGGAAGCGCGCAGCAGGAGCGCAGCACCAGACAGCCTGGAAGCCAACGTGAAAGGGCAAGAATTGCCAGAATGAGCCCAGATCAAAACCGCTCGCGCAAGGCGCGCAACCCTACTGGGTTGAAGTTAGCGGCTCGGGCTCGTTTTCATTAGCTGCGCCAAGGAAAAGCAGTAAGAACTTGCACAAATCTCTGTGGAGTCTAAGAAGCGACTCCGGCGAATGCAAGCGGAAAACGACCCTATCCCCCGAGAAATCCCGTGCCAAAAGCCTGTCCACCCCCCTGCAGTTGGCCAAATGGCATATGAGCGTTTTTTGAGCACCGACGGCGCCTTTAAAGTGCCGTCGTCCCCCGCGCTGTGCCGTGGCAACCGCTCAATACTGGCAGCGCCCACTATGAACTTCGTACGGGATGTGCTCCTTCTTCGACTTTCCGGCCTCGTGGCAATGCACGCAATACTTTTGATCCGGCACCTCGCGATGCGCCTTCGTCGAACCGGTGTGTACGTTGTGGCAACTCAGGCACGTCATCGATTCGCGACCGTATAGAACCACGTCGCGCACATTGTCGAGCACGTGCCGATCGGCGGGATTGATTTTCGGATCATCGGCCAGCGCGAGGTCGACTTCGAAATCGCGGAACAAGTTGTCGCCCGCCACGAAATTGTTCGGGTAAGGCAGCCCTGACGATTTCGATTTCCCAAAGCGCACATGACATTGCGCGCAGATCGACGTGACGGCGGCCGCGGAATCTTTGCGCTTCTTGGCCAGCGGCATCAACTTGGCATCGTTGGCATGCTCGGGAGGAGCATCGCCGTGGCAGACGAAACAATCCAGCGACGGGGCGGCGAACGCATGCGTCTCGGGATCGACCGCCGTGGCGTGACAGCCCGCGCATTCGGCGGCGAAGATTTCGGTGTTCCACGTCGGATGGTCGACGTGATCGAGCTTCGCCCGACCGGTGCGCGACAGGCTTGCGCCCGTGGAGAGCAGGTCCAGCTTGCCATACGCCGCGGATCGCTTGAGAAACCGGTTCTCGCGCGTGTCACCAAGGATCAACGGCACCTCGTCGGCCAATGCCTTCGTCGCGGGATTCGCTTTTAGCGCGGCGATCGCCGCATTGTTCCCGTCCGGCTCGCGGATCGTGCGATTGTGTTTATTGTCGCCCCAAGTCGTACCGACCTCGTTGCGATGGCAGAACAGGCATTCGCCACTTTCCATGTACTCGGGAATTTCTTGGCCGACGTGATCCTCGCCCCAGGCGGCCGGATCGAGCTTTTTCACGGCCGGAGCTTCGGCCGCGGTGATTTCCGTTCGCCGTGGCGAACCCATTAGAGCCAGCAACACGAGCGCTACCACAGCCAGAGATCCCCCCACCAATCGCGCGTGCCGAAGCGATGATATTTGCGACATGATGGCTCACGAGTACGAGGGAACACGACGGCAAATGAAATCGGGCGTTCGCGTGTCATTTTCCGCCACACGCGAACGCCCGCAATAGGTTTCCAGCACAATCCGCACAACTAAGGCGGCCCGTCGGGCACGAACGCTCAGGTGTTCGTGTCGTCGCGCACCCAGCCGTAGGCGGCGTTGTCGCGCGCGCCGCCGAAGTTGTCGTAGGCAACCTTCAGCTTCGACAGCTCATCCTTGGGGATGTTCTTGCGCTGCTCGGCCGCGTCGACGCCGTAGATCTTGGCGGCGTTGAGGCCGAAGATGTTGGCCTTGTCTTCCTTCGTCAGCTTCGTGTAGCCGAACTTCTCGCACATTTCGTCCGTGATCTGGAAGCGCTTGAAGGCATCGATCACCCATTGCGGCGATCCCCACCATAAGCAGTCGGTTCCCCACACCACGTGGTCCGAGCCGTAGTACTTGACGTTCTTGCCGATCAAGTGCTGGCACATCTCGGGGTGATAAACCACGAGCGTGCCGAAGCTCGAGCCGATCTCCGGGTAGACGTTATTGATCTGCGGATTGCGCTGCTTGATCTTCATGAGCACGTCGTGCCAGGCGAAATCGCCCGTGGTCGGATCGAATTTCTCAATCAGCGACGCCTGCTCGATGCCCGGCGCGTGCTGCAGCGCCGAATGGTAAATAACGAACGTCAGGTCCGGATTGTCGAGGGCCGCCTTTTCGACGTCCTTCGGGTTGGCCAAATGGCCCAGGGTCTTGGACTGGTACGAAAACCCCTTGTGGACGCTGATCTTCTTGATGCCCAGCTCGCGCGATTTCTCATAGAACGGGTAGGTCAGCTTCTCGTCGTCGAGTTGGAAGCCGTTGCCCGAGCGCCCTGGATCGGTATGGCAATACCATTTCCAGGAGTCGATACCGTACATCTTGACTTCGCGCTCCATCTGTTCGAACAGCGCAGCCTTGTCCTGGCTATTGGTCTTCATGTCCCAATAGTGGTTCGGAGCGCAGTTCCCTTGGCACAGGGCACGCACGCTGCCGGCCATATCGTTGATGTCCTTCTTTCGAGCCGACATCAACCAACTGGGCAGCGGGCCACCGCCGCGTTTCGGCCCTTCGGCCTTGTTTCCCTTGCGGTCGACATGCTGTTCGCGCCCCGGCACACCCGAGATCACGAGCATCGCCGTCTCGCTGTCGAAGAACATTTCCTTGACGAAGTTCGGAAAGGCATACGCCTCGTCCGACTCGTCAAGCTTGAAGCCCATGTTCTTGACGAACTCTTGATTGCGGAAGCCGATGGCCAGGCCGTTGGTGAAGTGGGCCTGGACATCGATGATGAAGTATTCGCTCTTCGGATACTTGTCCTCGTAGGCACCCGGCTCGAGCGTCTCTTCTTCCTTCACGTCCCAGTAGTTGCCGAACACCTTGTTGCTGGCCAAAAAGCACGTGGCCATGCCCATGCTGCTGGCCATGAAGGCGCGGCGTTCCATGCCGAGGTACTTGGCCTTTTCCTCGCCCATGGTGTTGATCAGGTACTCGACCTGTTTTTGCTGCTTGGTCTGCGGGCGTGGAATGAACTCTTCGTTGGAGACGACCTGGGTAGGAACGGGGGAGTCGACCCCCTTTTTCCGGTCCCGGAACCACTTGGGAATCCACATGGGGAACTCCTCCTCGCGACAAAAAGAGAGCGGGTTTGAAATCAGACGAACAAGCCCGCCACGGCCCGATCGACCAATCGAAGAAGCGCTTAGCCGGTTCACCGCTTCGCGCCGCCTGCAACGCCGGTTCGTCGACGAGAAAAGAGGATCGACGACCACCGTGCTCCGGCCGCCAGACGCGGCAGTGAACTTACGCTGGATTATAAGTTCCGCGACGGGCCGGTGCAAAGCGAGCGGAGCCGTTCCCGCTCATCGGCGGCCGCGTGGGGTGCCAATTCGCTGGAGAATCGCGGCGGGTGGGCATTTGAAAAACACGTGACCTGCCCGCAGGACGACCAGCGCGGCCCCGACTTCCACGGCGGCGCCCCACGCTCGATTGCCGTCGGTGAGAAGGGCCATGGCCATTGAATCCGCCATCGCGTATGCCAGGGCGGCAAGGACGAAGCCGTTCAGCCAGCGGCGTCGTTGGCGCATGGCTAGCCATGGATCCTCTCGGCGGTCGCTCATAACCCGGCCTCCGACGATTGGGCTTCCTCAAGCCGGCGCAACTGAGCCACGATCCGTGCCTGCTCCTCGAGCAAGGCATTGAACTGCTGATCGCAGCCGGTGATCGGCGTCGGATAGTTCTTGATTTCCCCGTAGACCCTCTGCTTTTCCGCTTCCAAGTACGCGATGGTTACGTCCGCCTGCCCCGGCAATCGCTGGCAAGGCCGTCCGTGAACCAGTCGGGGAGGCTGTTCTGCCATGGAAATTGCCGCCACAAGCCCGCCAGGCCACGTCTTCTGAGCAGCTTTCATGTTACCACGCCGCCAGACACTGCCGCACCTGATTTCTAGATGGTCGCCCGGCGCGGCTCGGTCGGCAGCAACCGATGGTTGCTAACGAAATCTCGGCCTCGGGCCCGCGATTCCTTCCAGAGCGACCAGCCCCTGGCGAGATGAATTGGAATGTGTTACCCTTCAACGCTTTAGGCGGCGCGGGCTTTGCAGTGTGGACAGGCCGCCGCGGTTCGCGATCGTTGTCTTGCTGAAAGCCCTTAAAGGTCTCTTGCGATGAAACAAGCGATTGCTGGTGTCGCTCCGTCTGAAGTGAGTGAAGTCACGATCATGACCGTCTGGCCGTCGATCGGCATGACCGGCCTGGGGCGATTCCTCGGGCGGGCCTTTGAAAGCCGCCTGGGCGTCGGCAACATCCTCACGCTGGGCAATTTCCTGAAGCTGGCCACGATCCCCGTCACGCTCGGCCTGTTCTTCGCCATGCTGCTAGTGCCGGGCATGAATCGCCGCTATCGGCTGACGAATCGCCGGTTGCTCATCGAGTCGGGCCTCAGCCCCAAGATCCAAAGCGCCGTTTTGCTCGAAGACTTCGACGCCATCGACATCGAAGTGCTGCCCGGGCAAGAGTGGTATCCCTGTGGCGAGATGATCTTTCGCAAGGGCAAGGTCGAAACGTTCCGCCTCTCGGCCGTCCCGCGCCCCGAAGCATTCGCTCAAGTGTGTCTGAAGGCGCAGCGAGCGCACGCGTCGGTGAAAAGCGTCATGGCCCATCAAACGCCGGTCACCGTATAAGGCCACGAGCCCTCTGTACCTCCCTCCCTTTCAGGGAGGATCGAGGGAGGGTGCAAACGCTCCGTTACATTCGAGGCCCAGATTCAGGGCCTGGTGCCGCGCAACACGGCTATTCGGCCACCAACTGCTCGGTGACCTCGACCAGTCCGGCGTCGATATATTGCCCGCCACCCGTCTGGTGGCAATGGATGGCCAGTATGTTCTCGCCGGCGCGCAGCGCCGCGCGAGCTTTTGGCGCGATCGACACCAATTCATAATCGGTCGAGTAGCCGGTTACCTTGGCCGCCAGTACGCCGTTTAAGTAGATATCGGCGTCCTCGTCGTGATGCAGCCGCAGGAAGACGTTCTCACGATCGACGTCGCCGAGCGTAAAACGCCGGCGCAGCCAGATGTCAGAGGTGTTCCACACCGTGCCGACGACCGCGCCGGGTGTGTCACTGGTGCCGAAGCCGCCCGGGGCGTCGCTCCAACTTTTGTCGTCGAACTCCGGCAGTGCCCACTTCGTCGAAGGCGTATTGAGCGTGTACAGCCAGTGCTGCGGGGTTTGCTTCGAAGTCGGCACGAGCAACCGCACCGACGGAGGGGGTAGATAGAGCCTGGCTGCGGCGGCCGCGGCCGCGTGCTCGTCGACCTTGATCACATCGCGATCGTACGTCATCAGGCCGTTGACTTCGATTTCGACATCCGTGGTCTGCGTGTATACCGCGGCGCTAAGGCCCGGATCGGCAATCAGCGGGCGCAAGCCATCGATCAGTTTCAGGTAACCATCGTTCAACTCTTCTTTCGATGACAGATTGCGATAGCCCCAATTCTTTTCGTTCTGCCAGGTGTGCCCCACCAGCGGCAGCCCCAGGCCACCAAATTCGCCAAGCACTGCCGCGCGATCATCCTCGGGCGCCGGCGAGCCCGGCCCGGGGTAGACGTGAATATCGTGGACGTCTCCTGTTTGCATGTCGTTCCAGCCGCTCGCGCCGCAAACGAGCCGCGATGGGTCGAGTTCTTCCGCGAAGCGCGTCATCCGCGCCGTGTCGTACTGCCCCCACCCTTCGTTGAAGACGACCCACATCACGATCGACGGATGGTTGATGTGCGTCTCGATCATTCGCGTCAGTTCGCTTTCGAACTGTTGGGCCGAGTCGGCCGTGCGCTTCAACTCTCCCTTGCCCGAGGCCACCGAGCGATCGCCGCTGGGCATGTCTTGCCAGACCAGCAGCCCCATCTTGTCGCACCAGTAGTACCAGCGCTCGGGCTCGACCTTCACGTGCTTGCGCACCATGTTGAAGCCGAGCCGCTTGGTCACTTCCAGATCGAAGCGCTGTGCGGCATCGCTGGGTGCGGTGTAAAGACCGTCGGGCCAGAAGCCCTGGTCAAGCGGTCCGTATTGAAACAGGGCGCTGCCGTTGAGCAGCAAACGCATGGTGCCCTGCGGCCCCTTGCCAATGGAAATATCGCGCATGCCGAAGTAGCTATCGACCGCATCGCTTTCGCGCTCGACGTCGCCGATGACCACTTTTAGGCCATAGAGAAACGGATCGGCGGGGCTCCAGGGATGTGGGTCGGGCAGGGCCAGCTCGACCGTCTGGCCGATCTTGCCCGTGCCGGTCGCAACCGGCTCCTCGCCCGACAGAGCGGTCAACCGCACCGGTAAATCTTCGGCGGCGGCCGAGCCCTGCACCGTCACACGCACGACTCCCGCCTTTAAATCGGGCACGATGCGTAGCGATGTCACGTGCTCGTCGGGCACCGGCTCGAGCCACACGGTCTGCCAGATGCCGGTCGTCGGGGTGTACCAGATGCCGTGCGGTTTGCGCACTTGCTTGCCGCGCGGTTGAGTGCCCGCATCCGTGGGGTCATAGACGCCGACAATCAGCTCTTGCTCTCCGCCGTCGACGAGCGCGCCGGTAATGTCGAAATCAAAGGGATCGTAGCCACCGCGGTGCGAGCCGATCTTCTTGCCGTTCACCCACACCGTGGTGTCCCAATCGACGGCGCCGAAATGCAGCAGGATGTGCTTGCCGGACCAGGCCTGCGGCACGGAGAACTTCCGCCGATACCAGACGCGTTCGGCATTTTTCATTACGCCGGAAAGCGCCGATTCGACCGGAAACGGGACCAGGATCTGTTGCGTCAACTGCTTGCCGATCGGTGGATTCGCGTCGCGCCCCGCCACGGCGAATTGCCACAGCCCGTTGAGGTTGTGCCACTGCCGGCGGACCATCTGCGGCCTGGGGTATTCGGTCCAGACCTTGTCGGGCCGAACCTCTTTGGCAAAACGGGTCAAGAGCGGGCCGGCTGCCGGCTTCCAGTCGTCGGCCACGGCCGGCCGCGCGACGATCAACAACGACAAAAAAAAGAGGCCACACACGAAGCGTCGGCGCATCGAGAATCGCTCCTAGCCGGGAAGAATGAATCGATGACAAGCGTGTCGCGGCCGGCTGCTGACGGTAGCACGCAGCCAGCGTCTTCCAGGCTAGCTCAGCCAGCCCCCGGCTTCAATGAGCGAGGAATGCAGTGGCCTGGCCTGAACTTGCCAATGATTCACTCCCAACGAGCACGTGTCGGTGCAGAAAAGAGGAGCAAACAGCACTTAGCGCGCGGCCTCGGCCACCGACGGCTGCCGCTCGATGCGATACAAGTGCGTATTGGTGCGCAGGAACATTGCTTGCCCGACAACGGCCGGCGACGCCAGGATTCGTCCCTCGAGTTTATTGCGCGACACCTCGTTCAGCTTGTCGCCGGCGGCGAGAACGACGCTGTCCCCCTCCTCGGAAAAGAAGTAGATATGCCCATCATTCGCGATGGGGCTGGCCGAAAAGTTTCCCCCCAGTCGCGATTTGTAGCGCTCCTTGCCCGTGGCCGCGTCCAGGCACGTCACAACTCCCTGGTCGCTCACCATGAACACGTGCTTTCCAACGACAACCGGGGACGGATTGGCCGGCACCTGTGCCTTCACGCGCCACACGACGTTTGTCTCTGTGATATCGCCAGCCCCCTCGGGTCTGATGGCCCACAGTTGTGGCTTCATGTAGCCGGTGTCGATGATCAAGAGACCGTCGGCCATTACGGGCCGCGGAACGTTCGAGAATCCTTCAAAGTCGACGTGCCAAAGCTCAATGCCCGTCGCTGGATCGTAACCGTAGGCACGATCGGCAGCGGTGCTGACGACTTGCGTCTTGCCGGCCACGTCAATCGCCAAGGGAGTTGAGTATGCCTTGCGAAAATCGGTGTTCGGATTCTTGCTGCCGCTACGATCGGTTTTCCAGACCTGTTGACCGGTGCGCTTGTCGAGTGCCGCGATGTACTGATGGTCGATGCCGTCGCAATGCACGATCAGCAGGTCACCCACCAGGATCGGCGTGCTGCCAGGCCCTTCCTTGTGATCGATCTTCAACTCGCGATTGGTCCACAGCACTTCGCCCGATTCGCTTTTGAGGCAGGCCGTCCCGTATGTGCCGAAGTGAACCCATAGGTGGTCTCCTTCGATGATCGGACTGGGGGATGCGTAGCTGTTCTTGGCGTTGATCTTTTCCGGATCGTCGACCGCGAACACCTCCACATCGTAGATCGTACGGCCGCTCGCGCGATCGAGGCAGATCGCCCGCATCGAATGGCCGTCGTCGAGCGCCGTGGTCAGCCAGATGCGGCTGCCGAGAATCACGGGCGAGGACCAGCCGCGGCCGGGAATGGAAACCTTCCAGGCGATATTCTCGTCTTCGCTCCAGCTCGTCGGCAGATTCGAGGCATCGGTATGGCCTTGCCCGTCCGGCCCGCGAAACTGCGGCCAGGAATCGCCCGCCACGGCCGTGTGTGCGGCCAAAACTGCGCAGAGAACGAGGCAAAGTCGCATGAAAGGGATTCCTCGATCCGATTACGGTGGGTTTCAAGGCGGGCGGTGCGAGCGGACGTTTTAGGATACCTTCGGCCGGCGGCACCTGCCAGGCGGCGCGCAGCGTGCGACCGGGGTACCAGGATTATTCTGCGTCGTCGCGCTGTCCAGTGATTACTTTTGGATCGACTGTCTTCGAATTTGGCAACGGGGCATCGTCGACCTTCAGAACCAGAAGAAGCGTCGCCGTTGAGGCAATAAAATGATGAATCGGCTGTCGCCCGCTTCAGGGTACTTTGGTCTTATTCAGCATTTTGCATTCATCATATCGCATTTGACTGCGTTGAGAGCGCGGCCAACGCGCCCGGATGCACACCCCAAAACAGTGCAAACAGTCCGCCCAGTGCGGCCAGGATCCATGTCGCCGGTTCAGGCGTGATGACGAACTGCGACACGTTATAGAACGTCGTTGGTCCGCTCGGCGTAAAGCCAGAGTTCGTGACGATCTGCTGGTCACTGAAGATCGGCAGGTTCTGGCCGAACACTTCGTTAAACGCCGTGGCGATCATGTTCGAGATCAATCCCTCGGGCTGCGTGAGGATGTCGAACTGATTGCTCGCAAACATCGTGCTGAACGTGTGACCGCCGAACGTCCATGGGTATAGCGGCACGAGCACATCGGCGGCCTTGAACAAATCAATCACGGGCACGCCGTGCGCCAGGGCGAATTGCTGAATCTCGTTGTTAGCGGTGATGATCGCATTGCGACCGGCCTGGATCTCGGCGGGCGTCGCACCATAGGCCAAGGCGAGCACGGGCGCAAGCGGAGTTGCGGTGATGTCCGGGATGTTGGCGATCACCTGGTGAACGCCAGGATTCGCCGCCGCGATCGACGTGATCACTTTCTCGACATTCGACACGAACGTGTCGATGACCGGCTGCGCGTTGCCTCCCAGGAACACCGTCTGGGCGTTTGGGCCGAAGGGTCCGAAATCATTGGCCCCCACGACCAGTACCGAATCGGTGATTTGCCCTTGCTGCGCGAGCGAGACGATGGTGGGCAATTGGCCCGACACGACGCCGTTCGACGTTGCCCCGTCGCGGGCCACGTCATGTTGCGTGATCGCTCCGGCGTTTTGCAACTGCACGACCCACGAAGTGTCATATGTCGGCGTGAGTAAATTGATGCTGTCGCCCATCACGGCCATGCTGACCGGTGCGGCGCTGATCGAGCGAATAGATAATGCCGAGAGAACCATAGTCACGAGCAGGCAGTTGCGCAAAACAGACCACGATGTCGAATTCATGAGCTACCCCCAGGAGGTATCGGCGAAATGAAGCGAAAGATAAATCGGAGAAGCCGGAAGAATGAGTGCGGTACTAAGACCGTGTTTTCAAATTGCATGAATCGATGAAAAACGTTACGACTCCGCCGTCTTGGTTCTCAAGTCAAGGAAGACGGAGCCGTAACGAT